>JBJMKE010000027.1:0-25938 GCA_045806005.1 Gaiellaceae bacterium | reverse complement strand
CACCGGGTCCTGGTGGATGGTGTCGAAGAAGGCCGAGAGGCGGTCGACGTCGTAGAACTCGCGCGCGAGCGCCGACGCGAGGTCGAAGCGGAAGCCGTCGACGTGGCACTCGAGCACCCAGTAGCGGAGCGAGTCCATGATCAGGCGCAGCACTGACGGGTGGATCGGGTTGAGCGAGTTCCCGGTGCCCGTGAAGTCCATGTAGTAGCGCGGCTCGTCGGGCATCAGCCGGTAGTAGCTCCGGTTGTCGAAGCCGCGGAAGGAGAGCATCGGCCCGAGGTGGTTCCCCTCGGCGGTGTGGTTGTAGACGACGTCGAGGATCACCTCGATTCCCGCCCCGTGCAGGGCCTTCACCATCCCCTTGAACTCGCGGACCTGCTCGCCGCCCGTGCCGGTGGCGGCGTAGAGCGCGTGGGGCGCGAGGTACCCGATCGAGGAGTAGCCCCAGTAGTTGGTCAGCCCGCGGTCGTGCAGGAAGCCCTCGTCGGCGATGTGGTGGATCGGGAGGAGCTCGACCGCGGTCACCCCCAGCTCCCGGAAATACGCGAGCGCGGGCTCGGCGGCGAGGCCGGCATACGTCCCGCGCAGGTCGTCGCGAACCTCGGGGTGGCGCTGGGTGAAGCCCTTGACGTGCACCTCGTAGATCACGGTGTCGTTCCACGGGGTCAGCGGGGACCGGTCGCCCTCCCAGTCGAAGGCGTTGTCGGCCACCACGCACTTGGGGATGGCGTCGGCGTCGTCCTCGTCGTCGAGCTCGAGGTCGGCGTCCTCGTCGAGGCTCGGGACGTAGGGGAGGACGTTGGCGCGCTCCCACTGCACCGGCCCCTCGATCGCCTTCGCGTACGGGTCGATCAGGAGCTTGTTCGGGTTGAAGCGGTGGCCGGTCACCGGCTCGTACGGGCCGTGGACGCGGCAGCCGTACCGCTGGCCCGGCCCGACGCCGGGGAGGTAGCAGTGCCAGTTGTGCGCCGTGACGTCACGCACCTCGACCCGCGTCTCGCGGTCGCCGTCGAACAGGCACAGCTCGACCCGCTCCGCGTGCTCGGAGAAGAAGGAGAAGTTCGTGCCCTCCCCGTCCCACGTCGCGCCGAGTGGGAAGGGGCCTCCCGCCCAGACCTCCATCAGCGGGAGAATTCCACGCGCCGGTTGCCGAGGTCGGCGACGAGCGTCGCGTCGCCCCGCCGCAGGCGCAGCACCTTCGCCTGCTCGTCCGCCTCGAACTCGAGCTCGCGCGGCAGCTCGCGGCGCAGGGCGAGGAGCTCGCGGTAGAGCGGGTCCGGATCTCGCGGCTGCAGCTTCGAGCGGAGGTACGTCTCGAGGGCCTGCGGGTCCGGGACCTCCTCGCCGGAGAACGTCGCGAAGTCGGCGAACTCACGGCGCCGCCCCTCGCGCGTGGCCTCGGCGATCGCGGGGTCGGCGTGGTCGGTGAAGAACTGGAACGGCGCGCGCTCGAGCCATTCCTCGCCCATGAAGAGGAGCGGGGTGCACGGCGAGAAGAGCGTCACCGCGGCGGCGACTCGGAGCGCGTCGTCGGGCAGCCGGTCGCCGGCGGCGCGGTTGCCGACCTGGTCGTGGTTCTGGGCGTGCACGACGAGCCGGCGCGGGTCGCGGCCGCAGCCCTGCAGCCCCTCGCCGAGGCGCTCGAGCGACCCGAACGACGCGTAGTAGCCGTCCGTCTCCCCGGTGAGCAGGACGTGCAGCTCGTGATGCGTGGCGTCGTACCACTGGCCGTCGTGCCCCCACTCCTCGATCGGCCGCCAGTCGCCGAGCTCCATCTCGGAGATCACGAGCGCGTCCCCGACCCGCCGCTTCAGCTCGGCGCAGAGGTGGAGCGGCGAGTCGTCGCAGATCGCGTGCACCGCGTCGAGCCGCAGCCCGTCGACATGGAAGTCGCGCACCCACTGCTCCGCGTTCTGAATCGCCCACTCGCGCACGCCGCGCTGCGAGTAGTCGAGCGCGTCGCCCCAGAACGTCTCGTAGCGGTCGGTGAAATACGGGCCGAAGGCCCGCAGCGCCTCGTTCCCGGGGCCGACGTGGTTGTAGACGACGTCGAGGATCACGCCGAGCCCCTCCGCGTGGGCGGCGTCCACGAGCCGGGCCAGCCCGTCAGGACCGCCGTAGGCGGGGTGGACGGCGTACGTGTAGAGGCCGTCGTAGCCCCAGCCGCGAGCGCCGGGGAAGGTCGCGACCGGCATCAGCTCGATCGCCGTCACGCCGAGCTCGCGCAGCCCCCGCAGTCGCGGGACGATCCCGTCGAACGTGCCCTCCTCGCTGCAGGCGCCGACATGCAGCTCGTAGATCACGAGCTCGTCCAGCGAGACGCCCTCCCAGTCGCCGTCGCTCCACGCGAAGGCATCCGTGTCGAGCACGCGCGACGGTCCGCGCACACCGTCCGGTTGCCACCGCGAGCACGGGTCGGGCCACGCCTCACCGTCGGCGACGAGGCGATACTCCTCACCCGCGAAGCCGCCTACCCAGTACTCGCCGTCCCGCGCCAGCTCGACCTCCTCCTCGGCCCGGACCGCGACCCGGTCGCAGGCGGGCGCCCACACGCACACGTCCGCCGTGCCGTCGCCCGCCGGCACCGCCCCCAACCGCGGCATCCGGTCCTACTCCGGAACCAGCCAGACGGCGCCGAGCGGCGGCAGCGTCAGCGCGGCGGAGAAGGGCTGGTCGTGCCAGGGCACCGCCTCCGCCTCGACGCCGCCGAGGTTGCCGACCCCACTGCCGCCGTAGAAGGCCGAGTCGGTGTTGAGCACCTCGCGCCAGCGGCAGCAGACCGGCATCCCGACGCGGTAGTCGTGCCGCGGCACCGGCGAGAGGTTGAGGACGCACACGAGCGGCGGCGAGTCGTCCTCCGCCACCCGCGCGAAGGCGAGGACGTTGTTCGCGGCGTCGTTCGGCTCGAGCCAGCGGAAGCCGGCCGGGTCGAAGTCCCACTGCCAGAGCGCGGGCGTCGCGCGGTAGGCGCGGTTGAGGTCGCGCACGAGCGCCTGGACGCCCTCGTGGTCGGCGTACTCGAGCAGGTTCCAGTGCAGCGAGCCCTCGGCGTTCCACTCCTCCCATTCGCCGAGCTCGCCGCCCATGAAGAGGAGCTTCTTGCCGGGATGCGCCCACATGAAGGCGTAGAGCGAGCGCAGATTCGCGAACTTCTGCCAGCGGTCGCCCGGCATCTTGTCGAGCAGCGACCGCTTGCCGTGCACCACCTCGTCGTGGGAGAGCGGCAGCACGAAGTTCTCGCTGAAGGCGTACATGAGCGAGAAGGTCAGCGTGTGGTGGTGGAAGCGGCGGTAGACCGGGTCCTTCTGGAAATAGGTGAGCGTGTCGTGCATCCAGCCCATGTTCCACTTGAAGCCGAAGCCGAGCCCGCCGAGGTAGGTGGGCCGTGAGACACCGGGCCAGGCGGTCGACTCCTCGGCCGCCGAGACGATGCCCGGCTCGCGCCCGTAGAGCGTCTCGTTCAGCTCCTTGAGGAACAGGACGGCGTCGAGGTCCTCGTTGCCGCCGAACATGTTCGGCACCCACTCGCCGGCCTTGCGCGAGTAGTCGAGGTAGAGCATCGAGGCGACGGCGTCGACGCGGATCCCGTCGGCGTGATGCTCGCGCAGCCAGTAGAGCGCGTTGGCGAGCAGGAAGTTCCGCACCTCCGTCCGACCGAAGTTGAAGACCAGCGTCCCCCAGTCGGGATGCGCGCCGCGGCGCGGATCGGCGTGCTCGTAGAGGTGCGTCCCGTCGAAGGTCGCGAGTGCCCAGTCGTCGCGCGGGAAGTGAGCCGGGACCCAGTCGAGGATCACGCCGATCCCCCGCTGGTGGAGCCGGTCGACGAGGTAGCGAAAGTCGTCCGGGGTGCCGAAGCGGGAGGTCGGTGCGTAGTAGCCGGTCACCTGGTAGCCCCAGGAGCCGGAGAAGGGATGCTCCATCACGGGCAGCAGCTCGACGTGCGTGAAGCCGAGGTCGGAGACGTAGTCGACGAGCTCGTCCGCGAGCTCGCGATACGTCAGTGGCCGGTCGTCCTCGAGCGGATTCCGCCGCCACGAGCCGAGGTGCACCTCGTAGATCGAGACCGGCTCTCGCAGGGGGTCGGCCTTCGTGCGGGACTCGAGCCACTTTCCGTCCTGCCAGACGTGCTTCGGCTCGTGCACGACCGAGGCGTTCGCGGGAGGGACCTCGGCCTGGAACGCGACCGGGTCGGCCTTCAGGCGCAGGCGGCCGTCGCGGGTGCGGATCTCGAACTTGTACTTCGCCCCCTCGTCGACGTCCGGCACGAACAGCTCCCAGATGCCGGACGCGCCGAGGGTGCGCATCGGGTGCAGCCGCCCGTCCCACGAGTTGAAGTCGCCGACGAGCGAGACCGAGTGGGCGTTGGGCGCCCAGACGGCGAAGGCCGTGCCGAGGACGCCGTCGACCTCGCGCACGTGGGCGCCGAGCAGCTTGTAGAGATGCTCGTGCCGCCCCTCCATCGCGAGGTGGAGATCGAGCTCGCCGAGCGTGGGGAGAAACGAGTACGGGTCGCGGACGGTGAACGTGCTGCCGTCCGGGTACTCGACCTCGAGCTCGTAGTCGAGCGGCAGCCGCGCCTTGGGCAGCAGCGCCTCCCAGAGGCCGGCGGGATCCTTGAGCTCCGCTTCGACCCCGGCGGGCTGGACGCGCACCGAATGCGCCTCGGGTCGAAGGGTGCGTACGACGACACCGTTCTCGGTCTCGTGCGCGCCGAGCACGCCGTGCGGGTTCGGGCCGAGATCTACGGTCACAACGCTTCCGCCGCCTGCTGCATGAGGCGCTCGATACCCGCGACCGGGATTCCAACCCAGTCGGGCCGCTTCGCCACGGGGGAAACCATGTTTCCCCCGTGAACCCCCTTCTTTAGGGCCTCGAGGCCTACACCACGTGCGCAGCGCGAGAGCGCGGTCTCGCGCTGCGCGAGGGACATCTCGGCTCGGCGGGGCCGGAAGAGACCGATCACAAGGCTTCCGCCGCCTGCTGCATGAGGCGCTCGATACCCGCGACCGGGATTCCAACCCAGTCGGGCCGGTTGTCGAGCTCGTAGCGCAGCTCGTAGACCGCCTTCTCGAGCTCGAACACCGCGAGCAGCCGCTCGATGGCGGCCTCCCCCGGCGGCAGCAGCGAGGGCTCCACGGTCTCGAGGTAGCTCTCGAGGAACCGCTCGCGCGCCCGCTCCTCCCACTCGGCCGGCACGTCGGCGTCCCGAGTCAGCTCGGCCGCGGTCGCCGCATAGGCGAAGGAGCGGAGCATGCCCGCGACGTCCCGCAGCGGGGAGCGCTTGCGGCGGCGCTCGGCGAGCGGCCGTGCAGGCTCGCCCTCGAAGTCGAGAAGGACCCAGTCGTTCTTCGTCCAGAGCGTCTGGCCGAGGTGGTAGTCGCCGTGGGTGCGGATCACGCGGCCGCTCGAGCCGGCGTGGGTGAGCAGGCGCAGCTGCTCGCGCACCTCCTCGCCCCGGCCGAGGATCGGCGCCAGGCGCTCGTCGTCCTCCGGCAGCGAGAGGAAGACCCGCGCGATCTCCTCGTCCACCGTCGCAGTCAGGAGCCCGAGCGACTCGACGCTCGGCTCCTCGGGCGCGAACGCGAGGTCGGTCGGATCAGCGCCGAGCGCGGTGTGCATGTGCGCCGTCACCTCGCCGAGCCTGCCGAGCCGGTCGAGGAAGCTCTCCGGCGCCGAGGCGATCTCGCCGAGCGCGAGCTCCCACCCGCCGATGGCGCCGGCGACGTACTCCTGCAGCAGTCCGAGCGTCGCCGTCAGCGGGCCGCCCGAATAGGCGTACCAGCCCCCGAGCGCCGGAATGTTGCGGAATCCCTGCTCCGTGAGGAAGCGGAGCATCTCGAGCTCCGGGTTGATGCCCGGCTCGAGCCGGCGGAAGAGCTTGAGGATGAGGGCGTCGTCGAAGACGACGGAGCTGTTCGACTGCTCGGAGGAGACGAGCCGGGCGGCGCCGAGCTCGCGTCCGAGCGCCGAGAAGTCGGCGGCCGGGCAGAACTCGGCCACGCCCTCGGAGCCGTGCAGCGTCAGCCCGGCGCGCATCGCGCTGACGATCTCCCGCACGATTCCGGCGTCCTCGGCGAGGCCGTCGAAGTTGCCTGCCTCGGGGTCGCCCGCGAAGAGGAGCTGGTAGATCTCGTGCGCGCCGGTGTCGAAGCGCATCTCGACGAGGGCGAGCGTCAGCTGTGGCTCGGCCTGCCGGATCACGACGGTGTCGAGCACCGCCGAGTGCGAGACCGTGCGCGACTTCGCGCCGTACCACCGCTGTGCCGTGACGTAGTCGATCAAGGCGGTCTCGTCCATGCTCACTCCACCTGCCCCGCCTGCCTCAGCTGGAACCAGAAGAACCCGCGCGGCGCGAGCGTCAGAAGGTACGGCAGCTCCCCGATCGGGGGGAAGGCCGTCCGGCCCAGCATCTCCATCGGGACCATACCGGCGTACTCCTGGAGGTCGAGCTGCACCGCCTGAGCCGATCGCGCCAGGTTGTGCACGCAGAGGACGATGTCTTCCTCCCACTTCCGGATGTGGGCGAAGATCCGCGCGTTCTCGGCGGGGAGCGCCTCGTAGGTGCCGAGCCCGAAGACCGGGTGCTCCTTGCGCAGGGCGATGAAGCGCTGCATCCAGCGCAGCAGCGAGTTCGGCGTCCGGAGCTGGGCCTCCACGTTCACCGCCTGGAAGCCGTAGACCGGATCCATCAGCGGCTGGAGGTAGAGCTGCGCCCAGTCGGCGCGCGAGAAGCCGGCGTTGCGGTCGCCCGACCAGTGCATCGGCGTCCGTACGCCGTCGCGGTCGCCGAGGTACACGTTGTCGCCCATGCCGATCTCGTCCCCGTAATAGAGGACGGGTGAACCCGGCAGCGAGAAGAGGATCGCGTGCAGGAGCTCCGCCTCGTCGCGGCCCGCGTCGAGGAGCGGTGCGAGCCGGCGGCGGATGCCGAGGTTGAGCTTCATCCGCGGGTCCTTCGCGTACTCCTCGTACATGTAGTCCCGCTCGTCGTCGGTGACCATCTCGAGCGTCAGCTCGTCGTGGTTGCGGAGGAAGAGCCCCCACTGGCAGTTGTCCGGGATCGCCGGCGTCCGGTCGAGGATCTCGTAGATCGGGGTCGCGTCCTCCCGCCGCAGCGCCATGAACATGCGCGGCATGACGGGGAAGTGGAAGCACATCTGGCATTCGTCGCCGTCGCCGAAGTAGTCGACCACGTCCTCCGGCCACTGGTTCGCCTCGGCGAGCAGGACGCGGTCGGGATAGCGCGACTCGACCTCGGCGCGGACGCGCTTCAGGTACTCGTGCGTCTCGGGGAGGTTCTCGCCGTTCGTCCCGTCCCGCTCGAAGAGGTATGGGACGGCGTCGAGCCGGAAGCCGTCGATCCCGAGGTCGAGCCAGAAGCGCAGGACCTCGAGCATCGCCTCCTGCACCTCGGGGTTGTCGAAATTGAGGTCCGGCTGGTGGTTGAAGAAGCGGTGCCAGTAGTACTGGCCGCGGAGCTGGTCGAACGTCCAGTTCGACGGCTCGGTGTCGATGAAGATGACGCGCGCCTCCTGGTAGCGCTCGTCGGTGTCCGACCAGACGTACCAGTCGCTCTTCGGGCCGATCGTCTCGGCGCGGGACTCCTGGAACCACGGGTGGTCGGACGAGGTGTGGTTCATGACGAGGTCCGCGATCACGCGCATCCCGCGCTGGTGCGCCTGCTCGACGAACTCGCGGAAGTCCTCGACCGAGCCGTAGTCCGGGTGGATCGCGAAGAAGTCCGAGATGTCGTACCCGCCGTCGCGGAGCGGCGACTCGTACATCGGCAGCAGCCAGAGGCAGTCGACGCCGAGCCACTCGAGATAGTCGAGCTTGTCGATCAGCCCGCGGAAGTCCCCGGAGCCGTCGTCGTTGCCGTCGAAGAACCCGCGGATGTGGATCTCGTAGAACACCGCCCGCTTGAACCACAGCGGATCACGCTCGAACCACTGCTCAGACATGGCCCCTCCGGACACGGCCGCTACCAGGTACCGGCCGTGGCTTGAAGGGACACGTCCTGCGGTTCATGCGCCGATCCTAAGAACGTGGCTCTGGCCGGGGGCGAGCTTCACGTAGTTGCGGCCGATCCGCCAGGTCCAGGTCTCGTCCGCCAGCAGGTCGCGCACCGGATACGCCGGCGGCAGCCCGGTCGAGACCGGCAGGACGCAGACGCCCTCCTGGGCGGTGCGCGGGTCGAGGTTGACGACCGTGACGACGCTGTTCTCGCCGCGGCGCTTGAGGAAGGCGAAGAGCTGCTCGTTCTCGGTCTCGAGGATCGTGAGCGGGTCGAGCCGCTGCAGCGCCGGGTTCTCCCGCCGCACCGCGTTGAGCTTCGCGGCGAGGGGGAGGAGCGGCCCGTCGAGCGTCCGCTGCTTCTGCTCGTACTTCTCGGAGTTGAGGTACTCCTCGGAGCCCGGCCGCACCGGCACGTTCTCGCAGCTCTCGAAGCCGGAGTAGATGCCGTACGACGGGGACAGCGTCGCCGCGAGCACGAGCCGCGCCTCGAACGCGGGCCGGCCGCCGGCCTGCAGGTACTCGTGGAGGATGTCCGGCGTGTTCGCGAAGCAGTTCGGCCGGTAGAAGTCGCGCCACTCGAGCAGCTGGCCGAGGAACTCGAGCAGCTCCCAGCGCGTGTTCTTCCACGTGAAGTAGGTGTAGCTCTGCGCGAAGCCCGCCTTCGCGAGCGTCGTCATCGGCGCCGGGCGCGTGAAGGCCTCCGAGAGGAAGATCACCTCCGGGTGCTCGTCCCGCACCTCGCGGATCAGCCACTCCCAGAACGGCACGGGCTTCGTGTGCGGGTTGTCGACGCGGAAGACGGTCACGCCGCAGCCCACCCAGTGGAGCACGACGTCGAGCAGCGCCTGCCACAGGCCCTGCCAGTCCTCGCTCGCGAAGTCGACGTTGTAGATGTCCTGGTAGCGCTTCGGCGGGTTTTCGGCGTACTTGAGCGTCCCGTCGGGCCGGCGGAAGAACCACTCGGGATGCTCCTTCAGCCACGGGTGGTCGGGCGAGCACTGGATCGCGAAGTCGAGGGCGATCTCGATCCCGAGCTCCTTCGCGTCGGCCACGAGGGCCCGGAGCTCCTGCTCCGTCCCGAGCGACGGGTCCACCGCGTCGTGGCCGCCCTCCTTCGCGCCGATCGCCCACGGGCTGCCGACGTCGCCGCGCGCAGCCTTCTCGGCGTTGTTGCGGCCCTTGCGGTTCGTGCGGCCGATCGGGTGGATCGGCGGCAGGTAGAGGACGTCGAAGCCGAGCTCGGCGAAACGCGGCAGCAGCTCGTGGACGCCCTCGAAACCGCCCCACGAGCGCGGGAAGAGCTCGTACCACGAGCCGAAGCGGGCGAGCACGCGGTCGACGTCGACGTCGTAGGTCGCCGACCACGCCTTCTCCGAGCGCGCTCCTGCCGGCGCGGCCAACGCGCGCTCGACGGTGAGCTCCTCGTCGCCGAGCAGAAGGGATCCCTCCGAGAGCTCGCCGGCGAGGTCGGTCTGGCCGGACGCGACCTTGCGGCGCAACTCCTCCTGGAAGGACGCGACGCGGTCGACCCACGCCTCGATCCGAAAGCACCACAGGCCCGGCCGGTTGACGTCGAAGGAGCCGACCCAGACGTCGTTGCCGATCGGCTCGAGCGGCGCCTCGGCCCAGCGCGTCGAGCCGGGCCCGCGGTGCCGGATCGCAGCGCCGAGCGTGTCGTGCCCGTCGCGGAAGATCCGCGCCGTCACCTCGACGCTCTCGCCGACCGTGCGCTTCAGCGCGTAGCGGCCGCAGTCGATCTGCGGCCTGACTTCCTGGATCTGGATCCGCGGCGGAGTCGTCTTCGGGATCGGCACCTCCGGAGTCTCACCGATGAGGAAGGATCAGAACGTGGACATCCCTCGCTCGTGCGGCATCCTCCTCCACCCGACGTCGCTGCCGTCGGGGAAGCTCGACCGGGACGCCTACCGGTTCGTCGACTGGCTCGCGGCGGCAGGCCAGTCGTGGTGGCAGGTGCTGCCGCTCGGGCCTCCGGACGAGCAGGGCTCGCCGTATCGCTCCCCGTCGGCGTTCGCCGCGTCGCCGCAGCTCCTCGCGCACCCCGAGGCGCGGGTCACGGCGGCCGACGTCGAGGACTTCGTGGCGCGTCATCCGTACTGGACCGGCGTCTGGGCACGCTTCGCGGGCGAGGGGGCGATCGCCGACCAGGTCCGGTTCGAGCGGGAGTGGGGAGCGCTGCGCTCGTACGCGGCGAGCCGCGGCGTGCGCCTGATGGGCGACCTGCCGATCTACGTCTCCGACGCGGGTGCCGACCTGGCCGGCTCGCCGGAGCTGTTCGAGCGAGGCGAGGTCGCCGGCGCGCCGCCGGACGCGCTCAACGCGAGCGGGCAGCGCTGGGGGAACCCGCTCTACGACTGGCCCGCCCATCGCGCGACCGGCTACCGCTGGTGGCGCGAGCGCTTTCGGCGCACGTTCGAGCTCGTCGACCTCTGCCGGATCGACCACTTCCGCGGCTTCGTCTCGTACTGGGCGATCCCGGCCCGCAACACGACGGCGAAGGCCGGGCACTGGCGGCCCGGCCCCGGCGCCGAGCTCTTTCGCGCCGTCGAGCGTGAGCTCGGCGACCTGCCGCTCGTCGCGGAGGACCTCGGCCACATCACCCCGCCGGTCGTCCGGCTGCGGGACGAGCTCGGGCTGCCCGGGATGGTCGTCCTCCTTTGGGCCTTCCGCACCGGGAACCGCAACCCGCACCGGCTCGAGAACCACCGCAGGAGCTCGGTGGTCTACACGAGCACCCACGACACCGACACCGCGGCCGGCTGGTTCGCCGGGCTCTCGCGGCGGCAGCGGGCCGCGACAGGCCTCGACCCCGCCGAGCCGAGCTGGGGCCTGATCGAGCTCGCCTACGGGTCGCCGGCCGAGCTCGCGATCGTGCCGGCGCAGGACGTGCTCGGCCTCGGTCGAGCAGCGCGGATGAACCGTCCCGGCGTCGCGGGCGGGAACTGGAGCTGGCGGCTCGAGCGCGGCGCGCTGACCTCGGCGCTGGCGAGGCGCCTGAGCCGCCTCGCCGAGCGCCACGGCAGGAGTTAGCGCGTTCCGAGGCGCCAGATCGGCGCGAGCACGGGATCCGTCAGCCGCTGCACGCGGCGGACGAGGAAGACGACGGCCGGCCGTGCGAGCCTGGTGACCACGAGCGCCGCGGCGAGCCCGATGAGGAGCCCGGCTCCCACGTCGCTGGGGTAGTGGGCGCCGATGAAGAGCCGCCCGCCCGAGATCACGAGCGCAAAGAAGAGGAAGATCCCACCCGCGACCCGATCGAACGCGAGGACGGCGAACGCGATGGCAAACGACGCGCTGGCATGGTCGCTCGGGAAGGAGGGGTCGTGCGAGTTGATCCAGGGATGTGCGATCGCGTGGCTGAGGTACGGGCGCTTCCGGTCCCAGATCTCGGACGAGATCAAGCGGTTGAGGCCGAGTGCGAGCGCTGCGGAGCCGAGAGCGCTGACCGCGGCGAGCTTCCACTTCTCGCTCCCTCCGGGCCGTGCGAGCAGCCACAGCCCGACCGTGATCACGATCATGAACGGGATGCTCACCTTCTCGATGTCCGAGAACGCAGTGCCGATCGCGTGGTGCTGGAGCGAGACGTCGTAGATCGCCTTGTAGCCCTGCCAGTCCAAGGTCAGCGAGTCCTAGCTGACGGGATGTGAGGCGTCGGTGAACTCGCGGAACTGGGCCGTCAGCAGGTAGGCGATCTGCTCGCCGATGTCGACCGCGCGGTCGCCGATCCGCTCGATCGTCCGTGCGACGACGACCATCCGCAGCCCCCATTCGCGGAACTCCGGCGTGGCCATCACGTCGACCAGCCGCTCAACGAAGCGGCGGTTCGCCCGGTCGATCAGCTCGTCGAGCTCGACGAGGCTCTCGGCTCCGTCGAGGTCGCGCCGGCTGAAGGAGTCGAGCGCCACGCGCAGCATCTCCTCCGCTCGCTCACCCATCTCGGACAGGACTTCGACGAGCGCCGGGTCGGGCTCGACGTCGGCCACGAGCTGCGAGAGCTTCGCGATCGTCACGCAGCCGTCGGCGCTCCGCTCGAGCAGGAGGTTGATGTGGATCATGGCGAGCAGGAGGCGTAGGTCCCGGGCGACGGGGGTCTGCAGCGCCAGCAGCGCCTGGATCGAGTGCTCGATGCCGAGGAAGTGCTCGTCGACCTCGTCGTCGAAGGCGATCACCTCCTGGGCGAGCTCGCGATCGCGCTCCTCGAGCGCGCGCATCGCTCCGTGGACGGCGCTGAGGACGCGCTGCCCCATCTCCTGGAGCTGCGCCTCGATCTGCTCGAGCGCCGCGTCGATCGCCATGGGAGCCAGGGTACTAGGTGGCCTCCGGGGGCGCGCCAGCCCCGTCACCACTTCGTCTCCAACTCGCAACGGCGGCGTATCCCACCTTCCCCTGCGGCGGCCGTACGTTGCCCGCGAACCCCCAGGAGGAGGAAAAGAACGATGCCGAGAAACGGCAATCTCGCTCGCGTCACCCTTGCTCTCGCCGCCGCGGCGCTGCTCGGCGCGCTCGCGGTCACGAGCGCAACAGCCGCGAACACGCGGTCGAACGCGACCCTGAAGGGCGCAGGCTCGTCGCTCATGGCGCCGGCCGTCGCCGTCTGGCAGACGCTCTACAGGGGCGACTCGGTCCAGTACTCCGGCATCGGCTCCGGCGGTGGCATCAAGGCGATCCAGGCCCGCACCGTCGACTTCGGCGCGAGCGACGCTCCGCTGACGAAGAGCCAGGACGAGGGCTGCCACGGCTGCGTCCAGATCCCGTGGGCGCTGAGCGCTACTTCGCCCGTCGTGAACGTCCCCGGCGTCGCGGCGCACCAGCTGAAGCTCACCGGCCCGGTGCTGGCGGGCATCTACCTCGGCAAGATCACGAACTGGAACGACCCGGCGATCAAGAAGCTGAATCCGGGCCTCGGCCTGCCGAACCTGAAGATCACACCGGTCCACCGCAGCGACGGATCGGGCGACACGTACGTGTTCACGAACTACCTCTCCAAGGTGAGCCACACGTGGAAGACCAAGGTCGGTAATGCGACGACCGTCAGCTGGCCGGCCGGCGTCGGTGGGAACAAGAACAACGGCGTGGCGGCGATCGTGGGGTCCACGCCCGGCACGATCGGCTACGTCTCGGTTGCGTACACGATCGCGAACCACCTCAAGCTCGCGAGGTTGAAGAACGCATCCGGCAAGTACGTCCTGCCCACGCTCGGCTCGATCGAGGCCGCGGCGCAGCTGGTCAAGGGCCAGATGATCCCCGCGAACAACAAGATCTCGATCACGGATCCGCCCGCCTCGAAGAAGTACCGGGTCGCATATCCGCTCGCCACCTTCACCTACGTGATCGTCCCGCAGCAGACGCCGAAGGCGGCGGAGCTCAAGGCGTTCGTCAAGTGGGCGCTGGGGGCGCAGGCGCAGGGCTCGATCAAGAGGCTCGTGTTCGCGCCGCTGCCCGCGGCCGTCGTGAAGGCCGCGAAGAAGTCGCTGGGAACGATCCACAGCTAGGAGGGACGCGCGTCGGATCGTGAGCACGCTCGACGCAACCACCGAGACCGCCCGCCGCCCCTTCTCGGGGCGGCGGGCGCGTCTCGGCGACATCGTCCTGCAGGGCGTCGCCGGCGCGGCGGCGCTCGGCTCCGCAGTCCTGCTCGGGCTGATCGCCTACAAGATCGTCGAGGGCGCACGGCTCTCGCTCTCGACCTTCGGGCTCGGCTTCCTGACGCATGTGGGCTGGGACCCGGTCCACAACCAGATGGGGGCTGCGAGCCTCCTCTTCGGCACTGCGGTCACCTCCTTCGGCGCGCTGCTCCTCGCGACGCCGCTCGCGATCGGGATCGCGCTCTTCCTCACCGAGCTCGCGCCCCGCGGCATTCGGGGCCCGGTGACCGCGCTCGTCGAGACGCTCGCGGCGATCCCGAGCGTCGTGATCGGACTCTGGGGGATCCTCGTGCTCGCGCCGGTGCTACGCGAGCATGTCGAGCCGGCGCTCCATTCGGCGCTCGGCTTCATCCCGCTCTTCGGCCCGCCGAACGCCACCGGGTCGGGGATCTTCACCGCGATCATCGTGCTGACGATCATGATCCTGCCGATCGTCTCGAGCATCTCGCGCGAGCTCTTCCTCGGCGTCCCCGGCGAGCTCAAGGAGGGCGCGCTCGGGCTCGGCACGACGCGCTGGGAGATGGTGCGGGGAGTCATGTTCCCCTACACCCGCGGCGGCATCGCGGCCGCGATGGTCCTCGGCCTCGGGCGCGCGATCGGCGAGGCGATTGCGGTCTCGCAGGTGATCGGCATCGCGGACAACCAGATCAGCTGGAACCTGTTCGACAACGGCGACACGCTCGGCGCGCTGATCGCGAACACGTTCCAGAGCGCGGAGACGAACCTCGAGACCTCGTCCCTCTTCTACCTCGCCCTGATCCTGCTCGTCTTCTCGCTCGGCGTGAACCTCCTGGCCCAGTGGATCGTGCGACGGGTCGCGCGCAGGCAGGGGCCGGCCGCGCGGTGAGCGCCACCGATCTCAGCGTTCTCCGGCGCCCGAACGACAGGCTGCTGAAGCGCCGCGTCGTCAACCGCGGCGTCGAGATCGTGGCCTGGCTGGCCGCGGCGACCGCCGTGGCGATCCTCGGCGTCGTCGTCTGGTCGGTGGCGAAGCGTGGCTCCAGCGAGCTCAATCTCGACCTGTTCACGAAGACCCAGGTCCCGTATGCGGCCTTCATCGGCAACGCCCGCCAGGGGCTTGCCAACGCGTTCGTCGGCACGATCGTGATCGTCGGGCTCGCCACCTTGATGGCTCTGCCGTTCGGGATCCTGGTGGCGATCTACGTGAACGAGTTCGCGCCGCGGTCGATCAAGGGCGCACTCGGCCTGGTGCTCGACGTGCTCAACGGCATCCCGGCGATCGTGATCGGCATCTTCGTCTTCGGCCTGCTCGTCGCCGACCATGGCCAGAGCGGCTACGCCGGGGCGTTCGCGCTCGCGGTCCTGATGCTCCCCCTCGTCGCCCGCACGACGATCGAGGTGCTCGCGCTCGTCCCGTCCTCGCTGCGCGAGGCGTCGCTCGGGCTCGGCGTGCCACGTTGGCGGACCACGCTCGGGATCGTGCTGCCGCAGACCGCCGGCGGGATCGTGACGGGCACGGTCCTGGCGGTCGCCCGCGTCGCCGGCGAGACCGCCCCGCTCCTCTTCGCCTCGTCGATCGTCGGCAACTCGGTCGACTGGAACCCGGCCCACGCGCTGCAGTCCGTCCCCGTCGCGATCTACGAGCTGTCGGAGTCGCCCGACCCCAGCGACCATGCCCGCGCGTGGGCGGCCGCCCTCGTGCTGTTGCTGTTCATCATGTTCACGAGCCTGATCGCCCGCTGGCTCGCGGACCGCAGCCGTCGCAAGATCACGGGCGCCAGGTGAAGGGAGAGGCCGTGTCCGCGTCGAGTACGATCGAGCCCGCCGTGCGCGTCGAGACGAAGCGCCAGCCGCTGCCGCCGCGCGAGCGGCTCGAACAGGTCTTCGACATCCGGGATCTCGACGCGATCTACGGCACGAAGCCCGCTCTCAGGGGCGTGACAATGGAGGTCTACAAGAACCTCGTCACGGCGGTCATCGGCCCGTCGGGCTGCGGCAAGAGCACCTTCATCCGCTGCCTCAACCGGATGAACGACCTCGTTCCGTCCTTCCGGCAGACGGGGACGATCCGCTATCACGGCGTCGACATCGCGGGCAAGGACGTCGACCCGGTCGCGGTGCGCCGCACGATCGGCATGGTCTTCCAGCGGGCGAACCCGTTCCCGAAGTCGATCTACGACAACGTCGCCTGGGGCCTGAAGGTGCTCGGGATGAAGGACAACCTCTCGGACCGGGTCGAGCGGGCGCTGACCCAGGCCGCATTGTGGGACGAGGTGCGGGACCGGCTGAAGGCGAGTGCGTTGTCGCTCTCCGGTGGCCAGCAGCAGCGCCTCTGCATCGCCCGTGCCATCGCGGTCGAGCCGGACGTCGTGCTGATGGACGAGCCGGCCTCGGCGCTCGACCCGATCGCGACGCAGGCGATCGAGCAGCTCCTGCACGAGCTGAAGTCGGAGTACTCGTTCGTGATCGTCACGCACAACATGCAGCAGGCGGCGCGCGTCGCCGACCTGACCGCCTTCTTCTCGATCTCCCGCGGCGCGGAGGGCGACCGCTGGGGCGAGCTGATCGAGTACGACGCCACCGAGACGATCTTCACCGCCCCGTCCGACAAGCGGACCGAGGACTACGTCACCGGCCGCTTTGGCTGAGTCGTCCGGGCGAAGAGCTGCGCTCTTCGCCCGGGGATGAACGAACTCCGCCGTCCGGAGAGCGCGGTCTCCGGACGGCTCCGTGCAGTAGGGCTTTGCTTTTGGGAAGCGTGGGTTCAGACGCCGGTTCCGCTCGCGGGCGAGCATGCTGCGCGTGCTCGCCCGCTGGTTCGCGGCGGCGTAACGGGGTTACGCCGCCGCCTGGCCGCCTGCTGAGATCCGAAACGTTTCGACACGCGCGGGGCTGTCTTTCCTCGTAACAGACTGTTACTAGCTGCTTCGGAAACGCAGGAGCCTTCGCGCAGGACGTGTCTTCATGCGCCACTGTCCAAGTAAGTAACAGACTGTTACTTGCGGTGGTTGGCCCCGGCCCAGTGTCCGGCTACGGGCGGGGGAAGCGGGCGCGGATGGCGAGGCCCTGGCCAGGGTCGCTCGTCGCCTCGATCTCGCCGCCTGCGGATGTGACGACGTGCTTCACGATTGCGAGGCCGAGGCCCGTGCCGCGGCTCGTGCGGGCCTGGTCCCCGCGGTAGAAGCGCTCGAACAGGCGCGGTAGGTCGGCGGGGGCGACGCCCTTGCCGTTGTCCGAGACCGCGAGCAGCGCTTCCCCGCCCGAGTTGGACAGCTCGACGCTGCACGTGCTCCCCTGGCCCGCGTAGCGGATCGCGTTCGCGAGCAGGTTCTCGAGCACGACCCGCAGCATCCGCGGCCGCAGCGGCAGCTCGACGCGGTCGTCGGCGCGGACCTCGAGCGTCACCTGCGCGTGGTTGGCGCGCTCCGCGAACCCGGCGACGACTTCCGCCACGACCGGCTGCGCCAGCGTCCGGCCGAGGGAGACCACCTCCCGGCCCGTCTCGAGCTCGCCGAGGAAGAGCACGTCGTCGATCAGCTCGCGCGCCTGCTCGACCTCCTGCTGCGCCTGTTCCATCAGCTCCGCGACATCCGAACCGGGCAGCGTGGCGCTCTCGAGGAGCACCAGCAGCCGCGCCAGCGGTGTGCGGAGCTCGTGCGAGACCGCCGCGGTGAAGCCGGCCCGCAGCTCCTGGTAGGCGGAGAGCTCCGGCGCCGCCTCGAGGAAGAGGACGAGCAGCTCCGGGTGGGCGGCCGTGAGCTCCTCGGCCAGCCTCCGCCCCGGCTCCAGGCGGCCCAGCGCGCTCGCGGCGGAGTCGCTCGCCGCCACGACCCGCCGCTCGCTGTCGAGGACGACGACGGGGTCGGCGCAGCCCGCCGCCAGCGACAAGGCGCGCTCCTCGTTCACCACTCCTTCACCATTCCTCTACCCTTCGCCTACCGCGTCCCGGTCGATAATGAGTGAACCATGCCGAAGGTTCTGATCGTCGAGGACGACGAGGTCATCGCGCAGGGAATGGCACGGCACCTCGGCGCCGCCGGCTTCGATCCGGTCACGGTCGGCAACGGGACGCAGGGGCTGGCGCGGCTCCGCTACGAGAAGCCCGACGTCTGCGTGCTCGACCTGATGCTCCCGGGCGTCGACGGCTGGAAGCTGATCGAGACGGCCCGGAACGAAGGCATCGGCACGCCGATCGTCGTCGTCTCCGCCCGTGGCACCGAGCACGACCGCGTGCATGCGCTGGAGATCGGGGCCGACGACTACCTCGTGAAGCCGTTCTCGCAGAAGGAGCTCGTGGCGCGCGTGCGCGCAGCCACCCGACGGGCGCTGCGCCGCGAGGAGACGCCGCGCGGCGAGCCGATCGAGATCGAGGAGCTGCGCATCGACCCGCTCGAGGTGCAGGCATACGTCGACGACCGCAGTGCCGAGCTGACGCCCACGGAGTTCCGGCTCCTCTACCAGCTCGCCCTCGACCGGGGCCGGGTGGTCACGCGCGACGAGCTGCTGCAGAAGCTCTGGGGCCGCCGGGAGTCGCACCGCGATCGCACCGTCGACGTCTTCGTGCGCCGCCTGCGCGAGAAGGTCGACCGGCCCGCCTCGGCCCACACGTTCATCCAGACGCGGTACGGCGTGGGCTACCGGCTGGAGCCGGTTCGCAAGTAGCGAGTCGTTCAGCCTGAGGCATTCGGGTCGTACGGCTGCGGCCTGAGCCCCGTCTCGACCTCGCGCTTTCCGCCCGCGTCATAGACGACGTCGACCGTCTCGTGCTTGCGGTACGTGCCCGCGATCCCGAGCCACATCGACGCCCACCGCACGAAGCCGAGCCGCCCCTCCTGCGCGAGCGGGCGGGGAAAGACGAGGGAGCGGCCCTCCACCTGGAAGTCCCGTCCCGGCACCTGCCGCACGCCGCCCACGTAGACGTCGAAGACCGGCGGGACATGGTCCGGCAGTTCGATCCGCGTGCGCTGGGACACCTTCATAGAATGCCCTGCGGGTTGCGCCGCAAGCTGCCGTCCGTTGTCCTAGCCCTGCTGGTCGCACTTGCGACGGCGGGCGTTGCCGCAGCCTCGAACGGCGGCTTCACCCCGGTGGAGCCGGCGTCGCCCGGCGCGAGCCACACGCTCACGGCCTACTACGTCATCCTGGCCTTCACCTCGGCGATCTTCCTCCTCGTCGAGGGACTGCTCGTCGTCTTCGTGATCAAGTACCGCCGCCGCGGTCGCCCGCGCGAGGTCGAGGGGGCACAGGTCCACGGCCACGCGCGCCTGGAGCTGATCTGGACCGTGATCCCGGTCGTCATCCTCGCCGTGATCGGGCTCGTGGTCTTCCTCGAGCTGCCGGACATCCGCTCGGCGCCGGCCGCCGCCAACCCGATCCGGATCACCATCGAGGGCCACCAGTACTACTGGCAGTTCGACTACCCGAATGGAGCGCGGTCGATCGGGACCTTGCACGCCCCGGTCGACAGGGTCGTCGACCTGACCGTCGTCTCGCCAGACGTGATCCACAGCTGGTGGATCCCGGCCCTCGGCGGGAAGATCCAGGCCATTCCGGGCCGGAGGAACCACATCTGGTTCGAGGCGCAGAAGACTGGCAGCTTCGAGGGTCAGTGCGCCGAGCTCTGCGGCGTCCTCCACGCGTCGATGACCTCGACGGTCCTCACCCAGCCGGAGGCGGAATACCGTCGCTTCGTCGACGTGACGACGCGGGCGACGCTCGGCAAGCAGGAGTGGACGGGCGTCTGCGCGACGTGTCACGGGATGACGGGCCGGGGCGGCTACGGGCCGGACATCAGCGGCAGCCCGCTGCTCCTGTCGCGCGCCTCGCTGACGGGGATCCTGCGCGAGGGCGTCGACACGTCCCGGTCGGGGACGATGCCACCGGTCGGCAAGGGGTGGACGAACGCGCAGATCCGCGCGGTCGGCGACTACGCCAGGCGGCACATCTACAAGCCTGCGGCCGCGGGAGCGACGAGTGGCGGCTAGGTCCGAGCCCGCCTATCCCGTCAGCTGGAAGAGCGGCCGCGTCGCGAGCTGGCTCGTCACCGTCGACCACAAGCGGATCGGGATCCTGTACATCGCGACCTCGATCGTGTGGCTCGTCGCGGGTGGGGTGCTCGCTCTGCTCATGCGCTCCCAGCTCGCGACGCCGGGCGAGCATCTCCTGACGAAGGACTCGTACAACGAGGTCCTCACCATGCACGGCACGACGATGATCTTCCTCGTCGTCGTCCCGATCCTCGCGGGCTTCGCCAACTTCCTCGTGCCGCTGATGATCGGGGCCCGCGACATGGCCTTCCCGCGGCTGAACGCGCTCTCGTACTGGCTCTACCTGCTCGGCGGGATCGTCCTCTGGCTGAGCTGGTTCTCGAAGGGCGGCGCCGCCCACGCCGGCTGGTGGTCGTATCCCACGCTGTCGGAGAACTTCCCGTGGGCGAGCCCGGGGCACGGCCAGGACTACTGGATCCTCTCGATCCACATCCTCACGCTCTCTTCGCTTCTCGGTGCGATCAACTTCCTCGTCACGATCCACAACATGCGGGCGGCGGGCATGTCGTGGATGCGCATGCCGCTCTTCATCTGGGCCGTGTACACGTACGCGCTGCTTCTGCTGCTCGCGCTGCCCGCGCTCTCGGCGGCAGTGACGCTGCTGCTCCTCGACCGCACGGTCGGAACGCACTTCTTCATCCCGCCGGACGGGAACATCGTGCTCTACCAGCACCTGTTCTGGTTCTTCGGCCACCCCGAGGTCTACATCATGGTGCTGCCCGTCTTCGGGATGATCTCGGAGATCCTGCCGGTCTTCTCGCGCAAGCCGATCTTCGGCTACAAGGCGGTCGCGTTCTCGACGATCGGCATCGCCTTCTTCTCGATGCTCGTCTGGGCGCACCACATGTTCACGGTCGGGCTCGGGACGGGCCTCGACAGCTTCTTCATGATCTCGTCGATGATCATCGCGGTCCCGACGGGGATCAAGATCTTCAACTGGCTCGCGACCACCTGGCGCGGCAACGTCATCTTCGACACGCCGATGCTGTTCGCGATCGGCTTCATCGCGCTCTTCACCATGGGCGGCCTCTCCGGGATCTTCCTCGCAGCCTTCCCGGTCGACTGGCAGGTGAACGACTCGTACTACATCGTCGCCCACTTCCACTACGTCCTCTTCGGCGGGTCGGCGTTCGGCCTCTTCGGCGGCCTCTACTACTGGTGGCCGAAGATGTTCGGGCGGATGCTCGACGAGCGGCTCGGCAAGTGGCACTTCTGGTTGATGTTCGTCGGCTTCAACCTCACCTTCCTGCCGCAGCACATGCTCGGGCTGCTCGGGATGGTGCGCCGGGTCTACACCTACCACCACGGCGGGCAATGGGAGGTGTACAACCTCATCTCCTCGATCGGTTCAGGAGTGATGGCGATCTCGATCCTCGTCTTCCTCGTCAACGTCTGGCGGGTGCAGGTCTGGCGCAAGGGCGTGCGCGCGGGCAACGACCCGTGGCTCGCCGACACGCTCGAGTGGTACACGACCTCGCCGCCGCCGCCGGAGAACTTCGAGACCGTGCCCTACGTGACCAGCGCGCGGCCGCTGCGCGACCTGCGGCGCAGGCTCGCGGAGGAGGCGACGTGAGGACCGAGCTGGCGCCGGGTCCGTGGCTCCGCCTGTCGGCGCTCGTCGCGGCCGGGGGAACACTGCTCGCGGTCGTTTCCGGTGCGGAGGGTTTGGGGACGGCGCACCGGCTCCTGGCGGCGCTCGTCGCGCCGCCGCTCGCCGCGCTCGTCGTCTCGGCCTGGTACGCGCACCGGCGGCTCGTGCCGGCGGCGCTCGCGGCGTCGGCGCTCTTCGCCGCCGCGGCCGCCGTGCCGGGGCCGCACGCGCACTCGGGGCTCGCCGCCTTCGCGCTCGCCGCGCTCGTGGTGGTCGTGGCCGAGAGCTTCCGGGGCGAGCGCGTTCCCTGGGGTAGCTGGCACGACTACGTCGCGTTGACGAAGCCGCGGATCATGTCGCTGCTGCTCGTGACCGGCTTCTGCGGGATGATCGCGGGCGCACGCGGCTGGCCGGGGACCGAGCTCGCTGTCGCCGCGATGGTCGGGCTCGCCTTCGCCTGCGGCGGCGCGTCGGCGCTCAACCACGTGCTGGACCGCGACATCGATCCGCTGATGGGAAAACGGACGAGCTCCCGGCCGGTCGCGTCGGGCCGCGTCGCGCCGAGTCGGGCGTTCGAGTTCGGGCTCGCCCTGCTGGCGCTCTCGTTCGTGCTGCTCGCGAGCACGGTCAACGTCCTCGCCGCCGTGCTCGCGCTCGTCGGCGGCCTGTTCTACGTCGTCGTCTACACCCGCTGGCTGAAGCGCTCGACGTCGCAGAACATCGTCATCGGCGGGGCCGCCGGGGCCGTGCCGCCGCTCGTCGGGTGGGCCGCTGCCACGGGGCACGTCGGCATCGCGGCACTGATCCTGTTCGCGATCGTCTTCGTCTGGACGCCGCCGCACTTCTGGGCGCTCGCGCTGCTGATCAAGGACAACTACGCGAACGCGGGCGTGCCGATGCTGCCGGTCGTGCGCGGCGAGCGGGCGACGGCGCGGCAGATCGTTGTCTACTCGTTCGTGCTCGTCGCGGTGACGCTGCTGCCGTGGGCCTACGGTGGGGCCGGGCCGGTCTACGTCGTGTGCGCCCTCGCTCTGGGCGCGGCCTTCGTCTGGCTGGCCGAGCGGCTTCGGCGGGAGACGACGCCCCGGCGGGCGATGGTCCTCTTCCACTACTCGCTCCTCTATCTCGCGCTGCTCTTCGCGGCCCTCGCGGTGGACGCGGTGATTTAGTGGTCGCCCCGGCGAACGGTGCACCACTCGGACGGCTGCAAACGCGTCGCATCGCTGCGTCCTCGGTCGCGTCGATAGCTCGCCCCGCTATCGACGCTCCCTGCGTCCTTGCGCTGCTCGGTTTTCGCCGGCCCGAGCGGCACCCTGTCCACCGGGGAGACCACTAGATGGACCCCGAGCTCGCGCGCCGGAACGTCCGCCTCGGCTGGCTGCTGTTCGGCGCCGTGCTGCTCCTGTTCGCCGGCTGCATCGGGGTCGCGTACCTGTACCTCCATTTCCAGTAGCGACGGGATCTGGCTGGCTCGCCCGGCGCCGCCCGCCGCGGGCCGGCCCGTGGCGGTCAAGGACCTGCTCGACACGGCCGGTCTGACGACGACGTACGGGTCGGCGCTGTTCGCCGACCACGTGCCGGCGGTGAGCGCGGAGGCGGTGCAGCGGCTCGAGCGCGCCGGCTACGCGGTCGCGGGGAAGACGAACCTGCACGAGTTCGCCTACGGGATCTCGTCCCAGAACCCGCACTACGGCACGGTCCCCAACCCGGCTGCTCCCGGCCGGCTCGCCGGCGGCTCGAGCGGCGGCTCGGCTGCGGCGATCGTCGCAGGCGACGTGGAACTCGCGCTCGGCAGCGACTCGGCGGGGTCGATCCGGATCCCCGCGGCCTGGTGCGGCTGCGTGGGCTTCAAGCCGACGTACGGGCTCGTCCCCGCGGAAGGCTGCTTCCCGCTCGCGCCGAGCTTCGACGTCGTCGGGCCGATGGCCTCGTCGGTGGCGGGATGCGAGGAGCTGCTGCGGGCGCTGGCGCCCGGCCTCGAATCGGTCGCGCTCGACTCGTTCGAGGAGCTGGAGGTCGGCGTCGCGTGGCTCGACGAGGCCGAGCCGCTGGTGCGCGAGCGGGTCGCCGAGGCCGCGGCGCTCTTCCCCCGCCGGCGCGAGCTCGAGCTGCCGCTCGCTCCTGTGAACCGCGAGAACTTCATGCGGGAGGTCGCCGACGTCCACCGGGCGCTGTTCCCGGGGAACGAGGAGCTCTACGGCGACAACGTCCGCGGCAAGATCGAGCGCTCCCTACGCGTGAGCGACGGCGAAGCGGCCGCGGCGGAGCGCGACCGTGCCGAGTACGCGGAGCGTGTCGCCGAGGCTTGCGACCGACTCGACCTGGTCGTGACCGCGACGGTCCCCTTCGTTGCGCCGCCGGCGGACATCGACGAGCTCGAGCTACGCGGCGTGACGACGTCGCTCACGTATCCGTTCAGCTCCCTCGGCTGGCCCGCGCTCGCCCTGCCGTGGGGCCGCGCGGAGGAGGGGCTGCCGGCCTCCGTCCAGCTCGCCGCCCCCTCGGGCCAGGACGGGCTTCTCCTCGCCGCGGGCCGCCTCCTCGAGACCCTCGGGCCGGGTCCCGGCCGGACCCCTCTTTCCTTGTAACAGCCTGTTACTTGGGAGGTGCGCGGTCGCGGAGGCGTGGCGCCGGCGGCTCGAGGAAGCGGAGGAGAATCGCGTCCGGCGGCCTGACCCGAAAGGCCACCTGCCGCGCGACCGTCGAGACCGGGACGGGAGCATGCCGGCGGAGGCGGCGAGCCTCGTGCACCAGGACGCGTACCTGCTGGTAACTCGGCCTGTAGAGCCCCATCCGGGCGGCCGCGCGACCGACGCAGCGGTTCATCTCGGCGATTGGAACCGAGCGTCTCGACTGTCGCTCGATCTCGTCGAGCAGCCTCTGCGGGATCCTCGGGGCGAAGGAGAGCACGCCGCCAGGATCACCGCCCGGGTGTGACGGAACCGTTCCGTGTTCTCGCCGGAACCACAACCAGAAAACCAAGTAACAGTCTGTTACAAGGAAGGACCTGTCCCGCTAGCCGGCGGGGGTGGCCGTAGCGGCGGTGGCGGCGAGGACGGCGGCTTCGTAGACCGGGTCCCGGGTGTAGCGCTCGAGCTCGTCCGAGAGGACGTCGCTCGGTGCCGGCGGCTCGCCCGGCGGCAGCGGTACCGGCCTCCCGTCGAGTGCCACTCCCTCGAGCCGCTCAGCCGGCTCGTGCTCCAACGAGATCTCCTTCCGGCCGAGCCGGGAGCGGAGCCAGCCGCACAGGAGCCAGGCCTGTGCCGCCGTGCCGCGCACGCGCACCGTCCCGACCTCCGCGATCTCGGGCCAGAGCGTGGCGAGATGCTCGCGCCAGCGGGAGGTCCGCGCCCACGCGATGTCCGACGCGGCACACAACGGGAACAGCTCCGCGAGCCGCCGGTAGGGAGACCGCAGGTCGTCCCACTCGGTCGAGTCGACGATCAGCCGGTCGGTGACGCCGACGAGCTGCTCGAGCTCCGGGGCGCCCCAGGGCGGCTCGCCGCGCCAGCGCAGGAAGACGGGCAGGTCCGAGATCAACAGCGGCTCGACGACGCTCGCCGGCGCCTGCGCGCGCAGGCCGTGCAGCGTCAGCTCCACCACCTCGGTCACCAGCGCCCGGTCGGTGCCGGGCACCTCCCACCGCTCGACCTCGGCCCGCGCGTCGATTCGGTCGTCCCCGTCCGGATCCGGGAAGAGGAGGATTGTGCGCGACGGGTGCCGCTCGCCCATCCCCTCGAGCGCGGCGCGGGCCCGCTCGACCCACGGCTCGGGCACCCAGGCCAGGTGCGTCATCACCGACGTGCGCATACTCGGCGCATCCGCGGCCGCCTCGGCCCGCAGCCGCGCGAGGGCCCCGTCGACGTCGTCGAGGCAGACGTCCTCGCCATCCCAGGCGAGCGGCTTCAGTGCCGTCGCCACGACCGGCCGTCCCGGTGGAGGAGATCGTCGGCGCTCGGCGGCCCCCACGTGCCCGAGGGATAGTTCGGGAACGCCGGCTTGTCGCGCTGCCAGGCCGCGACGATCGAGTCGACGAGCAGCCACTGCTCCTCGACCTCGTCCGCGCGCGTGAACAGCGTCGAGTCGCCGAGCATCGTGTCGAGGATCAGCCGCTCGTACGCCTCCGGCATCCCCGTCCGGAAGGCGCCGCCGTAGAGGAAGTCCATGTGCACCGTGCGGATCGTCATCCCCTGGCCGGGCACCTTGGCGCCGATCGCGAGCGAGACGCCCTCGTCCGGTTGCACGTGGACGAGCAGCACGTTCGGCCGCAACTCCTCGGAGGTCGTCTCCTCGAACGGCGGGTGCGGCGCGCGCTTGAACTGGATCGCGATCGTCGTCTCGCGCCGCGCGAGACGCTTGCCCATCCGGACGTAGAACGGCGTGTCGGCCCAGCGCCAGTTGTCGACGTAGAGCTTTGCCGCGACGAAGGTCTCGGTCATCGTGTCGGCCGCGACGCCCTCCTCCTCGCGGTACGCGACGACCTCCTCGCCCTCGACGAAGCCGCGCCCGTACTGCCCGCGCACGACCGACTTCGGGCTCGGCGTCCCCAGCGCGCGCAGCACCTTCACCTTCTCGTTGTGCACCGCGTCCGACGTGAAGTCGATCGGCGGCTCCATCGCGGTCAGCGCGAGCAGCTGCAGGAGGTGGTTCTGGAAGATGT
>JBJMKE010000026.1:0-10630 GCA_045806005.1 Gaiellaceae bacterium | reverse complement strand
GGGCGACGTCGGCTCGGGCAAGACGGTCGTCGCGCTCTACGCGCTCCTGCGCGCGGTCGAGAGCGGCCGCCAGGGCGCGCTCATGGCACCCACGGAGACCCTTGCCGAGCAGCACTTCTTGACCATCGCCGACCTGTGTTTCGAGCTCGGCGTTCGCTGCGCGCTGCTGACGAGCTCGTCCCCGAAGCGGGAGCGCGACGCGGCCGTCGGCGCGGACGTCGTCGTCGGCACGCACGCGCTCATCCAGGAGGGATTCGAGCTGCGCGACCTCGCCGTCGCCGTCGTCGACGAGCAGCACCGCTTCGGGGTCGAGCAGCGCTCCGCGCTCGCGACCGGGCGCGCGCCGCACGTGCTTCACATGACCGCGACGCCCATCCCGCGCACCCTCGCGCTCACCGTCTACGGCGACCTCGCGGTGTCGGAGATCGCGAAGCCGCCCGCGTCGCGCAAGCCGGTGATCACGAGCTGGATCACCGAGGACCTCGCCTCCGAGGCGTACAGGCGGCTGGCGCGGCTGCTGCGCGAGGGGCGGCAGGCGTACGTCGTCTGCCCGCTGATCGAGGCTTCCGAGACCTCGCTCGCGCGCGCCGCGGAGGAGGAGGCCGAGCGGCTGCGCCGGGCCGAGCTGCGCGACTTCCGGGTCGGCTGCCTGCACGGCCGGCTCAAGGCGGCCGAGCGGCGCGACCTCATGGCCCGCTTCAAGGCGCGCGAGCTCGACGTGCTCGTCGCGACGACGGTGATCGAGGTCGGCGTCGACGTGGCGAACGCGACGGTGATGATCGTGCAGGAGGCCGACCGCTTCGGGCTCGCGCAGCTGCACCAGCTGCGCGGCCGCGTGGGCCGCGGCGCGGAGCAGTCGTACTGCCTGCTCGTCTCCCGGGCCAAGGAGGAGCTGACCGAGTCGGCGCACGCGCGGTTGCAGGCGCTGTGCGACACGAGCGACGGCTTCGAGCTCGCCGAGGTGGACCTCGAGCTGCGCGGCGGCGGCGCCCTGCTTGGCACGCGCCAGTCGGGCCTCTCCGACCTTCGCTTCGCCCACCTACGCCGCGACCGCGACCTGCTCGAGCGGGCGCGGGCCGCTGCGCCCGAAGTCGGACCCGGGCTGCTGCAGGAGATCGCCGCCGCCCTGTTCGCGGACGTCGAGCGGGAGGCGCTGGCGTGAGGAGGCTGCTCGCTCTCCTGCTGCGCGGCCGGTCGAGGCGGCGCCCGGCGCCGATCGACTCCGAGCGCCTGCTGCGGATCTACCGCGAGACGCACCGCGAGATGGAGGACCTCCGCCGCGCCGCCTGATGCGACGATCCTCCTGTGAGGGTCATCGCCGGCAGCCGCAAGGGCCACAAGCTGAGCGCGCCGCGCGGCCTCGACACGCGGCCGACGTCGGACCGGGTACGAGAGAACGTCTTCAACCTCGTCGGCCCGCTCGAGGGCGCGCGCGTGCTCGACCTCTTCGCCGGCTCCGGGGCGCTCGGGATCGAGGCGCTCTCCCGCGGCGCCTCGAGCGCCGTCTTCGTCGAGCGCGATCCCGACGCCGTCCGCACGATCGAGGGCAACCTCGACCGGCTGCGGCTGACCGGCGCCCGTGTCGTCCACGGCGACGTCCTCCGCACGATCGCCGAGGAGGCGACCGCGGGTGCGAAGTACGATCTCGTGCTGGTCGACCCTCCCTACGGAATGCTCACCGAGATCCAGCCACGCCTCGCGCGCCACCTGCCGCCGCTGCTCACGCCCGACGGGCTCCTCGTCGTCGAGACCGACGCGCGCGCGGAGCCGGAGCTCCCGCTGCCGGTGCGGACGAGCCGCAAGTACGGCCAGACCCGCGTGACGCTGTTCGAGGCGGCGGCTCGGTGATCACGGCGATCGCCCCGGGGTCCTACGACCCGGTCACGAACGGCCACGTCGACGTGATCGCGCGCGCCGCCGGCATCTTCGACCGGGTCGTCGTCGGCGTGGTGGGGACCCCGCACCACAAGCAGCCGATGTTCACGGTCGAGGAGCGGATCGAGTTCCTCCGCGACGCCCTCTCCGGGCACGAGAACGTCGAGATCGACGTCTTCCGCGAGCTCGTCGTCGACTTCGCGCGCCGGTGGGACGCGAAGGCGATCGTCAAGGGCCTCCGGGTCATCTCGGACTTCGAGTGGGAGTTCCAGATGAACCAGCTCAACCGGACGCTGGCACCCGAGGTGGAGACGGTCTACGTGATGGCGAGCCCGCAGGTGAGCTTCGTCTCCTCGAGCGGCGTGAAGGAGATCGCGGCGTTCGGGGGCGACGTCGCCGCGCTCGTCCCGGAGCCGGTCGCGCGCCGGCTCGCCGAGCTCTTTCCGAACGGGCGTCCCGGGACGCCCGAACGTCCGGACGAGTGATCGAGCTCGACGTCACCCTGCGCGACGGCCGGACGCTGCACGTCTACGACCACGGCGGCCCGGACGGAGACGGGCAGGTCGTCGTCCAGCACCACGGGACGCCGGGCAGCGGCCTCGCTTACCCGCCGGACATCGAGAAGGGACGGGAGCGCGGGCTGCGTCCCATCACCTACGACCGCGCCGGCTACGGAGGCTCGACGCCGAATCCAGGCCGCGCGGTCGCGGACGTCGTCCCCGACATCGAGGACGTGCTCGACGCGCTCGGCGTGGAGCGGTACGTCTCGGTCGGCGGCTCGGGAGGCTGCCCGCACTCGTTCGCCTGCGGCGCTCTTTCCGGGCGCTGCCTCGCCGCGGCCGCGATCGCCGCTCCCACGCCGTACCCCGCCGACGGAATCGACTGGCTGGCCGGCATGGGCGACCAGAACGTCGAGGAGTTCAACGCGGCCCTCGAGGGGCCGGCGGCGCTCGAGCCGATCCTCCAGCGCGAGGCTGCCGAGCTCCGCGACGCGACGCCGGACCAGATCACGGAGGTCTGGGCCTCGGTCTTGCCGCCGGTCGACAAAGCCGTCCTCACCGGCGACCGGGCCGAGCACTTCAAGCGCAGCTCCGATCGCTCGCTCGCCCAGGGCATCGCAGGCTGGCGCGACGACGATCTCGCGTTCACCCGCCCGTGGGGCTTCGAGCTCGACCAGATCCGGGTCCCGACGCTCCTGTGGCAGGGCGCGCAGGACCTGATGGTTCCCGTCGCCCACGCCCGCTGGCTCGCCGAGCGCATTCCAGGCGTCGAGGCGCACATCAGCGAGGAAGACGGCCACCTCTCGATCGCCGTGGGCCGCCTCGGCGAGATCTACGAGTGGCTCGCGAGTCGCTTCTAGAGAGCGGCCGTCCGCCTGTCTCCGCGGGCCATGACCCGGTGTCAGGCACCGGGACATGGCCTGAAGGAACGGAGTGCGTCCGAAAGATCCGCATTTGCTGCGGAAACATCGAGGACAGGTCCGCAACCGACCTGTTCTGGTGCCTGACACCGGGACAGGGCCGCTTCGGGCATGGCGCTGGACGGTCCCGAGCCGGGCTATTCGACCGCGTCCTCCGCTCAGGGGGCTACACTCCGGAACCAATGGACGTCCTTGTTCTGATCGACAAGCTCGACGACCTCGTCCACAACGCGAAGGCCGTGCCGCTCACCGACCAGGTGCGGATCGACCGCGAGGAGATCTACGACATCCTCGACCAGATGCGCGCGACGATCCCCGAGGAGATCAAGCAGGCTCGCTGGATCGTCAAGGAGCGGCAGGAGATGCTCGCCGAGGCCAAGCGCGAGGTCGACCGGCTGCTGGCCGAGGCGCGGGAGCAGGCCGTACGCGAGGCCTCGCAGACGGAGATCGTCAAGATCGCCGAACGGCAGGCCGACGACATCGTGGACGACGCCCGGCGCAGTGCGCGCGAGATGAAGCTCGAAATGGAGGACTGGGCCGACAACCAGCTCTCCTCCCTCGAGGTCAACATGGAGCGTTTCCTCACCGCCGTCCGGCGGGGACGTGAGCGGCTGCACGAGCGGTCGCAGGAGACGGTCATCGCGGGCCTGAGCGCCAACGGCGACGTCGCCGACGACGACGTGTTCTAGCCGCCAGGCGAGGAGCCGGCCCCGAGCTCCCGCGCGAGCTCGACGAACGCCTGCGCCGCCTGCGACCGGTAGCGGTCGCGGTGCCACGCGAGGACGATCGTCCGCGGGGCGATCCGTGAGCCGAAGGGGAGCATCTTCACGTCGCGGCCGCGCGGGTCGACGACGAGGAGCGGCTCGATCGCGGCGCCGAGATCCTCGGCGACGAAGGCGGCGAGCGTCCCGTTGTCGTCCGTGCGGAAGACGACGTTCACGTCGGGGACGCGGCCGGCGAGGAACCGCTCCGGCTCGTCCGTGCTGCGGCGCCCGATCAGCGGCAGCTTCGCGACCTCGCGCAGCGACGGCGCCGAGTCCAGCGACGCGAGCTCGGACCGGGCCGACACGAGCAGGACGTACGGATCCTGGAGCAGCTCGGCCCACTCGAACGGGCCCTCGCGCAGGGGCAGGTCGGCGAACGTGAGGTCGAGCTCGCCGTGCTCGAGCAGCCGCAGCAGGTCGGCCGCGGCGCTCTCCTCGCGCACACGCACGCCGACGAGCGGCCATTGCTCGCGGAAGCGGCGCACGAGCGCGGGGAGAAGGCGGGCGCCGACGCTCTGGTAGATGCCGACGCGCAGGGTCCCGGCGGCGCCCTCGGCCAGCGCGGCCATGTCGGCGCGGGCGGCGTCGAGCTGCGCGACGATCGCATCTGCGTGCCCGAGCAGAAGCAGCCCGGCCTCCGTCGGCTCGACCCGCCGCGGTCCGCCGGGCCGGTGGAAGAGCTTCTGCCCGACGATGCGCTCGAGCTGCGCGATCTGCTGGCTGACGGCGGACTGCGTATAGCCGAGCTCGCGTGCCGCGCGGCCGAACGACCCGGTGCGCGCCACCGCCTCCAGCGCCCCGAGATGGCGCAGGTCGATACCCAACCAGCCATTAGCAGACATGATCAATATGAACGATAACTCAACTTGTGCTGATCAATCTCCGTCGGCACCATGGAGCCATGAGGATGAAGATCGCCGCCGCGCTCCTGATCGTCTACGTCGTCTGGGGATCGACGTATCTGGCGATCGCGGTCGCCGACCGGACGCTGCCGCCGCTTCTGATGCTCTCGGCCCGCTTCGCCCTGGCCGGCGGGCTTCTCTACGCCTGGTCACTCCGGCGCGGAGACGTCGCGACCGCCCGGCTCGGCCGGCGCGAGTGGACGGCCGCGGCGATCGTCGGCGGGCTGCTCTTGTTCGTGGATACCGGCGGCATCGCCTGGGCCGAGCAACGGGTCGCCTCGGGCCTGACGGCGCTCCTCGTCGCGACCGTGCCGCTCTTCACGGCCCTGATCGACCGTACGTTCTTCGGCGTCCGGCTCTCGCTTGGCGCGCTCGCGGGAATCGCCACGGGGCTGCTCGGAGTCGCCCTGCTCGTCGGGCAGAGCGCGCATCTCGACCCGGTCGGGGCCGCGGTCATCCTCGGCGCCGCGCTCGCCTGGGCCGGCGGCTCGGCGTACGGGCGCGTGGCGCCTTTGCCGCGGGCGCCGTTCCTCTCGGCCGCGATGCAGATGCTCTGCGCCGCGGCGCTGCTCTCTGTCGCCGGCGCGGCGATGGGCGAGGTCGGGCGCGTCCACCCGGCCGCCGTCTCGCTGGGCTCCGTCGCGGCCTTCGGCTTCCTCGTCGTCCTCGGCTCGATCGTGGCCTTCACGGCCTACGGCTGGCTGCTGCGCAGCGGGGCGCCGAGCGTGCTCGTCTCGACGTACGCCTACGTCAACCCGGCCGTCGCCGTCGTGCTCGGCTGGCTGCTCGCCGGCGAGGCCGTCGGCGGCCGCGAGGTCGCGGCCGGCGCGATCGTCGTCGCCTCGGTGGGGATGCTCGTCCTCGCGCGCAACCCGCACGGCCGCGAGCAGGCCGAGCTCCTGCCCGAGACGGTCGGGCCGTATCTCCGCCACAAGGAGGCGCAGGAGACGATCCCTCTGCCTGTGCCGCGCCTTGCGGATCTCCGCCGCGCGGCGCCCTGAGGCATCATGGCGTCGTGCGAGGGCGCTTCCCGATCCTGCGGTCCGGGTGGGGACCGGTCGTCACGGCGGCGGTGGTCGTGGCCGTGGCGGCAGGCTGCGGCGGCTCGTCGTCGAGCACGACGAGCACGGGGCCGGTTCCCCAGGCCGAGGCGAGCTTTCCCGGTTTCCGTCTGGCCTTCCGCTACCCGGCGGACTGGAAGCGCAAGAACTGGTGCTGGCTCGGCACCTCCCGGTACCCGCTCATGCTCCTGACGACGGAGCGCCTGCCGCGCTGCTCGCAGGGAAACCTCTTCGGCTTCAAGACCGAGCTACCCCCGCCCATGCGGCTCGGCCCCAACGACCTCGCCGCCTGGTGGACGGCGTTCCCGCAGCAGCAGCTCAAGGGCGCGCCAAACGCGCGCGTCGCCGGCAAGCCGGCGCACCTCGTGGTCCGCCAGGAGCCGACCAAGCGGACAGCGAGCTCCTCCGTGAACTGCGGCGGCGGCTCCGGCCCGAAGCAACGGCATCTGACGGCCGAGGTCCGGGGCCCCGGCTCCGGAGTCGGCCGGGTCGAGCTCGCCGCGGTGATCTGCGGACCGAACTTCGCGGCGGGCGAGGCCGAGGTCCGGAAGATGCTCAACACCCTCCGCTTCACACGCTGAAGGCCGCCGCTACGGTGGCGGGATGACCTCCTTCGACCTCCGCAAGCTCCGGCTCCGCAGCGGTGACCAGGCGCGCGAGCGCGTCGAGATCGAGCTCGAGCCGCTCGTGCTCGGCGGGCAGGCCTACCAGCCGACGCCGAATCCCGCGCCCGCGGAGCTCACGGTGACCCGCGCTTCGAGCGGCACCGTCCTCGAGCTCACGCTCGCCGTCACGCTCGAGGGCCCGTGCTTCCGCTGCCTGCAGGACGCCGAGTTGCCGCTCTCGCTCGCCCTACGCGAGTACCAGGCGCTCAGGCCCGAGGGAGACGAGGAGCAGACCGAGTACCTCGACGACGACCGCCTCGACCTGTCGGCCTGGGCGTACGACGCGATCGCGCTCGCGCTGCCCGACAAGATCCTCTGCCGCGACGACTGCGCCGGCCTCTGCCCGCTCTGCGGCAAGGACCTCAACGTCGAGCCGCACGAGCACACGGTGGAGACCGTCGACCCGCGCTGGGAGAAGCTCAGTCAGCTGCGCGAGGAAGCATGAACGGCGTCGTCGTGGTGAGCCGCCGGAAGCCGAGCCGCTCGAGGATCGGCCGGCTCGTCGGCAGCGCGTCGGAGTAGAGCCAGCGGTAACCGCGCTCGCGTGCGAGCTCGGCGCGCTTCGCGACGGTGGCACGGTACAGGCCCCGGCCGCGGAACTCGGGCAGCGTGATGCCGCCGAAGAGGCCGGCGAACTCGACGCCATCCTCGAAGTCCACCCGGCCGCCCGAGACCGGCTGCCCGTCCACCAGCGCGACCACGGCGACCGCCTTCTCCGGCAGGTCGAACCGGTCGCCGAAGACCCGCGCGGCGAGGTCGACGAACTCCTCGGTCACGATCCGCAGCTCGACGTCCGCGGGCGGGGGCGGGATCGACCCGGCCTCGGCCACGACGACCGTCTCCTCTTCGTCCGGCTCGAGCCCGGCCGCGACGAGGCGCTCGCGCAACTCGGGCCCGTCGTGCGAGTAGTACTTCCACTCGACGTGCCCGGGCAGCTCGCGCATCCGCGCCACGAGCGGCTCGACCTGGCCGTCGTCCGGCCGCCAGAGCACGGCGCTCCAGCCGTCGCCGACGAAGAGCGAATCGGGCGCCGCCCGGCGCCGCATCTGCTCGTCGAAGAGCGGGAGGATCTCGGTCGAATCCACGGACGCAGGCTATAGTTGCCCGCTGCGATGGCCGTCCCGAAGCGCAAAACCTCCAAGTCCCGGCGTGACAAGCGGCGTGCGACGCACGCGATCAGCGCGCCGAAGGTCAACGTCTGCCCGACGTGCGGCCAGCCGAAGCGCCCGCACCGTGTCTGCCCGACCTGCGGCACCTACAAGGGCCGCGAGGTCGAGCCGCTCCGCGTCCACGCCCCGTAGAGGCATGCCCCGCATCGCCGTCGATGCGATGGGGGGAGATCGCGGTCCGGCCGCAGCAGTGGAGGGCGCGCTCGCCGCGCGCGACGACGGCATCGAGACCGTCGTCTTCGGCTCCGCCGGCCTCGACAGCCGCGGGCTCGCGCTCGTCCCGACGACGCAGGTCGTCGGCATGGACGAGAAGCCGGCGGACGCGTTTCGCGCGAAGGAGGACAGCTCGCTCGTGCGCGCGGTCAAGGCCGTGGCCGACGGGGAGGCCGATGCGGTGGTGTCGGCCGGCAACACCGGCGCGATGCTCGCCGCGGGCCTCGTCCTGCTCCGGCGCGTCCCCGGAGTGCGCCGCCCGGCCATCGCCGTGCCCATCCCCGCCCGCAAGGGGCCGTCGATCCTGATCGACGCCGGCGCCAACGCCGACTGCCGCGCCGAGCACCTGCTCCAGTTCGCGACGATGGGAGCGGTCTTCGCCGAGGAGATCCTCGGCATCGCGCGGCCCAGCGTGCGCCTCCTCTCGATCGGGGAGGAGCCCGAGAAGGGGAACCGGCTCACGCTGGAGGCGCACGAGCTGCTCGCGGCCTCCGACCTCGACTTCCGCGGCAACGCCGAGGGCCGCGACGTCCTCGAAGGAGCCGCCGACGTCCTCGTCAGCGACGGCTTCACCGGAAACGTCGCGCTGAAAGCGGTCGAGGGAACGATCCGCACCCTGCTGGACTCGATGCGCGAGGAGATCACCGCGACGAACGCCGGCAGCCTCGGCGGCCTCCTCATCCGGCCCGCGGCGCGGCGCCTGCGCGCACGTCTCGACCCGGACACGTACGGGGGCGCCTACCTGCTCGGGTTGCGCGGCCTGGTCGTGATCGCGCATGGGAATTCCTCGGCGACGGCGATCGCGAACGCGATCCGGCTCGCCGCCCGCGGGGTCGACCACGATGTCGTCGGACGCCTCGCGGCGCGGCTGATTGTATGATCGGCGCGCTTTCCGGCCCCACAACACAACGAGGTGACATGGCAGCGTCGCGCGAGGAAGTCTACGAGCGGGTCAAGGAGGTCCTCACCGAGCAGCTCGGCACCGAGGAGGCGGACATCACAGAGGAGGCATCCTTCCAGGAGGACCTCGACGCCGACTCGCTCGACCTCGTCGAGCTGATCATGGAGCTGGAGGACCAGTTCGGGATCAAGATCTCGGATGAGGACGCCCAGAAGATCCAGACCGTCGGCCAGGCGGTCGACTACGTCACTTCGCACCAGTAGCCGCGGACCGGGATCTCGCGCAGCTGATCGACGAGCTCCCGCCGGGGCTGGCGGAGCACGTCTTCACGCACACGTCGTGGGCGAGCGACCGTAGCGCCTCCTACGAGCGGCTCGAGTTCCTCGGCGACAGCGTCCTCGAGCTCGCCGTTGCGCACGCCCTCTACGCCGACCATCCCGACTTCTCCGAAGGGAGGCTCGCGAAGGTGCGCTCCCACGTCGTCTCGCGGGCGACGTGCGCGGAGGTCGCGCGGGAGCTCGGGCTGGGGCGGCGCCTCGTCGAGCGCGCGGGCTCGGGCTCCACGCAGACCGAGGAGGAGCTCGAGCGGCTCTCGCGGAACCGGAACGTGCTCGCCGCCGTCATCGAGGCCGCGCTGGGCGCGCTCTTCCTCCATCACGGCTTCGCGGCGATCGAGGACGCCGTCGTCGAGGCGTTCTCGGCCCGGATCGAGCACGCCATCACGACGCGGGTCGACCACAAGACCGACCTGCAGGAGATGCTCGCCCGCAGCGGCAAACAGGTGACGTACACGGAGGTCGCGGTGGAGGGGCCGCCGCACGAGCGCAGCTTCACGTGCGCGGCGCTCGTCGACGGCGAGGAGCTCGGACGCGGGGAGGGGCGGACGAAGAAGGCCGCCGAGCAGGAGGCGGCCCGCGAGGCGCTCGCCAGGCTCGACGCCGCGGACGTTTCCTAGTTTCCGGCTATATTGCGCCGCCTGATGACCGAGCGGCGGCCCAGCAACTCCGAGCGGCGCCTGCGGCGCCTCACCGAAGAGGAGCCCGCTGCGGAGCCGCGCGGGATCCTCGAGCTCTTCCACGACGACGAGCCGGCGGACGAGGATGCTCCGCTGGCGCGCGACGACTCGCCCGACGAGCAGCAGTAGCGTCCTGCCGGGTCTTTAGGGTGCCGGGCGGTGCATCTGCGCGCCGTCAAGCTGCGTGGCTTCAAGTCCTTCCCCGACCCGGTCGAGATCCGTCTCGAGCCGGGCGTCGGCGTGATCGTCGGTCCGAACGGCTCCGGCAAGTCCAACGTCTCCGACGGGATTCGCTGGGCCGCCGGCTCGCTCAGCCCGACCGAGCTGCGGGCGGAGAAGCCGGACGACGTCCTCTACGCCGGCGGCGGCACGCGCGGGATGGCGGATTTCTGCGAGGTCGAGCTCCTCTTCGACAACGCCGACGGCGCCCTGCCCGTCGACTACGCCGAGCTCTCAGTTGCGCGGCGGCTGCATCGGGGCGGCGAGGGCCAGTACCTCGTCAACCGCGCGGCGGTGCGGCGGCTCGATCTCGTCGAGCTGCTCGCCGACCTCGGGCTCGGCCAGGGGATGCACTCGATCATCAGCCAGGGCAAGGTCGAGGCGATCCTCGCCTCGCGGCCGGCCGAGCGGAGGGCGCTGATCGAG
>JBJMKE010000025.1:0-17973 GCA_045806005.1 Gaiellaceae bacterium | reverse complement strand
TGCCGGTGGAGAGGACGTCGCCCGCGCTGTAGCCGAGCGCCGAGAAGTTGCTCAGGATCTCGGGGATCGTCACGCTCATCCGGCTCGAGTGCGACTCCTGCCGCGGCTCGCCGTTGACCCGCAGCTCCATCGCGAGGTCGTGCGGGTCGGGGATCTCGTCCGGCGTCACGATCCACGGCCCGAGCGGGCAGAAGGTGTCGATCGCCTTGCAGAAGCTGAACACGCCGGAGCGCATCTCGCCGCGCTGGATGTCGCGCGCGGTGATGTCGTCGAAGATCAGGTAGCCGCCGATGTAGTCGCCGGCCTCCTCCGGCGAGAACCACTTGCCGGCCTGGCGCAGGACGACGGCGAGCTCGAGCTCGTAGTCGAGCTCCTCGGTGAGGTGCTCGGGATAGACGATCGGCTCGTCGGGACCGATGATCGCGTCGACGTTCTGGAAGAAGTTGATCCAGGGCGCGATGGCGTGCGACCAGTCGACGTTCTTCGACTCCTCCTCGTGCTCGCGGAAGTTGCCCGCCGTGTGGAAGAGCTTCTTCGGGACGATCGGGGCCTCGAGCTTCGCCCCGGCGAGCGGCGCCCGCTCACCGGTCTCGTCGGCACCGCCGCGCTCGAACCAGTCCCGCATCGTCGGCACGTCTAGCCGAACGATTTCCTCGCCGTCGACGTAGCCGACCTTCCCGCCGTCGTAGGTGACGAGCTTCACCCGCCTACCCGTCCCTTACAGCCACGTCCGGAACCAGGTTCCGGACGTGTCCCAAAGAGCACCTGCCGCGGCTCAGCCACGCGGGTACCGCTCCGGAAGCCATGTCCGCTCGAGCCACGGCCGGAACCAGGTTCCGGGCGTGTCCGGAAAGGCCATGTTCATGCGACCCCGCAGACTGCCGTCGCGACACGTGCGTAGACCTCCGCCGTCTTCGCGAGGCCGTCGATCTCGAGGTTCTCGCCGAGCTCGACGTCCATCAGGCCGGTGGAGGTGCCGTAGTTCACCGTCGGCACGCCGTAGCGGGTGAGCGCGGACGCGTCGCTGAACCAGCGGGTCACGTCGCGGCCGGGTGTCTCGCCGAACACCTCCGCGTGGGCGGCGTCGATCGCGCCCACGAGCTCGTGGCCCTCCTCGATCTCGGCGCCGGGCGCGGTGACGTAGACCTCGCCCTCGATCCCGTAGTCCGGGAACCGCTCGCCGAGGCCGCGCACCATCTCGAGCACCTCGCGCCGCGCCACAGCCATCGGCTTGGTCGGCGGTACGCGGACATCGAGGAAGAGATCCGTGTGGTGCGGCGTCCGCGAGACCCGCCAGCCGAAGCCGCCCTCGATCGCGCCGAGGTTGACGATCGCCTTCGCGCCGCGATAGGCGTTCGACTCGTCCTCCTCCCAGCTCGGGATCCAGTCGAGGATCGCGCCCGTGACCTCATGCGCGCGCAGGATCGAGTTCTGACCGCGCTTGCCCTCGCTGAACGCGGTGTGGATGAAGTTGCCGTGGACGCGGACGCGGAGCCACAGCGCGCCGAAGTGGCCGAGGACGACCTTGCCCTCGGTCGGCTCGCCGAGCAGGCACATGTCGGCGACGCCGCCGTGCGAGACGAGGTACCTGGTACCTGCGGCGTAGCCGCGGAACTCCGCCCCCTGCGCGTCGAGGTACTGCGTCTTCTCTATCTCGCCGCAGACCGCGGCGACCAGGACGTCGCCGCGCAGCGTGACGCCAGCGTCCTGCAGCGCGCGCACGGCCTCGACGTAGCAGGCGAGCGCGCCCTTCATGTTCGAGATGCCGAGCCCGTACAGCCGGCCGTCGCGGACGAACGCCTGCGGCTGAAACCCCGGCACGTCGCGCAGCCACGGCTCCCGACCCGAGTACGACGTGTCCATGTGCCCGTTGAACATCAGCGACTTCCCACCGCCGCTCCCGCGCCACGTCCCGAGGGCGTTCGCGCGGCCGTCCTCGACCTGCTGCCACTGCACGTCCAGGCCGAGCTCCTCGTACAACTCGACCATGCGCCGCCCCATCGCCTCCTCGTCCCCGGTGAAGCTGTGGATGTCGATCAGCGACGAGGCGGTCTCGACGAGGCGGTCGCGGTCGACGTTCATCGGAAGTGCGGCAGGACCTGCTCGCCGAAGACGCGGATCTGCTGGTGCCGGTCCGCGCCCCACAGCTCGAGCATCACGTGCGTGCAGCCCGCGTCGCGGTACTCCTCGATCGCCTCGATGCAGTCGAACGCCGTGCCGGCGATCGGGCGGCACTTGTCGAGGAGCTCGTCCGAGACCTTCGCCTTCGCGGCGAGGCGCCCGCCCTCCTCCATCGCCTCGGCGACGGGCCGGATCTCGTCCTGCTCGATCCCGGCGAGCTCAAGCAGCGTGTCGGCGGCGCCCTGGATGTTCTGCACCTTGTTCGCGAGGTACATGCCCGCGATCTCGCGGGCGCCGTCGCGGCCCGCCTCGCGGTCGGACTCGTGGATCGACGCGACCACGGTGCAGCCGACGTCGATCTCCGCACCGACGTTCTCGCGCGTGTAGCGGACGAAGTCCGGCGTGGTGATCGACGGCGTGAGGCAGCCGTCGGCGATCTCGCCGGCGAGCTGCTGCATCTTCGGCGCGGTCGCCGCCACGTACACCGGCGGCACCTCGCGCGGCGCGTGGGCGTCGGCCGCCAGCGGCGGCACATCCGCGCTCCACGTGTCGCCGTCGTAGTCGAACCGCTCGCCGGAGAGGACGCCGCGCGCGATCGTCACCGCGTCGCGCATCGGGCCGAGCGTCTTCTTCGTCTGCGTCTTCGTGTTGTTGAGGAAGATCTTCGACGTCCCGAAGCCGAGGATGAAGCGCCCGGGCCCCGCCGCCTCCTGCACGACGCGCGCGTCCATCGCCGCCTGGACGGGATGCCGCGTCGAGGCGGCGATGATCCCCCAGCCGATCGTGAGCCGCCCCGTCTGGTGCGCCATGAGCGCGGCGACCCCCGTGGACGAGCGCGCCTCCATCCCGTGCTTGCGCCACCACGGGTAGGCCTCGGCGAGCCAGATCGTGTCCATGCCGAACTCGTCCATCGCCCGCGCCGAGGCGAGCATGTGCTCCAGCGGCTCCATCGTGAGCTGCATGACGCCGATCCGGAGCGGAGGCGCCAAGGTCAGTCGTCGGTGGAGGTCGTCGGCCCCTCGGGATCGGCTTCGTACGCCTCGGGCGACGCGGGGCTGATTCCCTCCTCGGCGCCGTGGGTCGCGGCCCCGCCGCCGGCGACCGCCTCCTGCACCTGGCCGTCCAGCGCCGTGAGGACGTGCTTCACCTGCTGGTTGACGATCGGCTGGAGGACGCGCTGCCCCATCGAGCCGACCGGGCCGAGAACCTTGACCTCGGCGCTCCACGCCATCGCCGTGCCGCCGCCGGCCGCGTCGGAGAGCGTGAACGACGTCTCCATGTTCAGCATCGCGCCGACGCCCTTGCCCTTGACCGCGAGCTTCGCGAACTCCGGCTCGCGCTCCTCGACCTTCTCCATGTCGACCTTCATCTTCAGGCCGCCGAGCCCGAGCGGGATCTTCACGTTCGCCGTCCAGTTCCGGTCGTCGTGGACGTCGAAGCTCTCGACGCCCGGCATCGTCCGTGCCATCGCCTCCGGGTCGTTCAGCACTTCCCAGACCGTCGCCCGCGGCGCGTCGAAGTCGCGCTCGCCGGAGACGTTCATGCGCTGGTCCCCTGCAGCAAACGCCAGACACGTTGGTACGGGTTGTGGCTGTCGGTCACGACCGCGCCCGTCGCGTCCTGGATCGCCGCGCAGATCGCGTGGATGCCCGCGCCGCCTCCCTCGCCCATCCCCTTCGTCCCGAGCGGGGTGAACGGCGACGGGCTCTCGAGCGCGCCGGTCGCGAGCGGCGGCATGTCGAGCGAGTGCGGGACGTGGTAGTCGTAGAAGTTGGGCGTGAGCAGGTTGCCGTCCTCGTCGTACTCGTACGTCTCGTGCACGGCGGCGCCGATGGCCTGGGCTGTGGCGCCCATCACCTGGCCCTCGACGATCTGCGGGTTGATCCGCTTGCCGCAGTCGTCGACGGCGGCGTAGTCGACGATCTCGTACGCACCGGTCTCGGGGTCGACCTCGACGACCGCGACGTGCACCTGGCAGGCGTAGGTGAGCGTGAGGTTGCCGAACTTGCGCTCGACGTCGGGCACCTCGAAGGGCGGCCGGTAGACGTAGCGGCAGTTGAGCGTCACGTCGAGGTCCTCGGGCAGGCCGGCGTTGTTCGCGTTGATGATCGCGCCGCACGCCATGAAGGGGAGGAAGGCGTCGTGGTTCTCCTTGATCCGGACGCCGCCGTCGGCGAGCTCGAGGGCCTCCTCCGGCACGCCGCCGAACACGGCGCCGGCGAGCTTCTTGATCTCGCCCGCGAGCATCTCGGTCGCGCCCTTGACCGCGCCGAGTCCCGTCACGGCGAACTGGCTCGCGTAGGTGCCGGAGAAGCCGGCGTGCGAGTTCCAGTAGCTGTCGTGGCCGGCACGGACGTGGACGTCGTCGGGGGAGCAGCTGAGGATGTCGGCCACGACCTGCGCCGCGGTCGTCTCGTGCCCCTGGCCCTGCGGCGTCGTGCCGAGCGTGACCACGATCTCGCCGAAGATGTCGAGCTTCACGGTGGCGACCTCGTTGTTGCCCGAGAACTGCAGCTCCGGGTTGATGAGCCGCGACTGGCCGAAGTTGTTCGTGCCGGAGTCGAGGGTCGAGCCGATGCCGACGCCGAGCAGCTTGCCGCGCTCCTTCGCGTCCGCCCGCCTCGCCTCCATGGAGTCGTAGCCGACGAGCTCGAGCGCGAGGTCGAGCATCGCGGCGTAGTCGCCGGAGTCGTAGACGCAGCCGTTCGGCGTCTCGTACGGCATGTCCTCGGCGCGGACGTAGTTGCGCTTCCGCACCTCGACCGGGTCGAGGTCGAGCTCGCGCGCGACGATGTCGATCACGCGCTCGGTGAACCAGAGGTGCTGCATGCGCGAATAGCCGCGGTTCGGGGAGACGGGCGCCTTGTTCGTCGCCACCTGCGTGAAGTCGAGCTCGATGTGTCGCCAGCGGTACATCCCCGGCGTGACCTGCGCCCAGATCACGCCGCCGAGCGGCTCGTAGCGCAGCCACGCGCCGGCGTCGTCGAGCGCCTTGGTGCGGAAGCCGAGCAGCGTGCCGTCGTCCTTGACCGCCACCTCGGTGTCCTGGAACCAGCGCTCGTTGCCATGCGACATCGAGAGGTGGAAGTCGGTGCGCCACTCCGTCCACTGCACCGGCCGGTTGAGCTTGCGCGCGAGCAGGCAGCAGACGACGAGCTGCGGGTGCGAGGTGATCTTGTTGCCGAAGCCGCCGCCGATGTCCTGGGTGACGAAGCGGAGCTTGTCGAGCCCGACCCGCATCGCCGGCCCCATCATGATCGCGGCGAAGCCGGGGAACTGGTTGTTCGTATGGATCGTCCACTGTCCGACGCCGCGGTTGTACTCGACCAGCGCGCCGTCGCACTCGAGCGGCGTCGAGTTGAAGCGGTGGAAGTGGAGCTCGGGGATCTTGACGACGCGGTCGGCCTCGGCGAACGCGGCGTCGAGGTCGCCCCACGAGTAGAGCCCCGTCCACATCAGGTTCCCGTCGGCGTCGTCGTGCAGCACCGGCGCGTCGGGATCCTGCGCGCGCCGCGCGTCGACGAGCGCGGGCAGCGGCTCGTAGTCGACCTCGACGAGCTCCGACGCGTCACGCGCGAGCTCGCGCGTCTCGGCGACGACCGCGACCACCGGCTCCCCGACGAAGCGCACCTTGCCCACGGCGAGCGAGAAGTCCTTGATGTTGCCGCCGGGCGCGCTCGAGATCTGGAAGAACGGGTCGGTGAGCGCGGCGACCTCCTCCCCGGTGAGCGTGCCGTAGACGCCGTCGACCGCCTCGGCCGCGGAGACGTCGACGCGCGTGATGTGCGCGTGCGCGTACGGGCTGCGGACGAAGTGGAGGTAGCCCATCCCGTGCCGCTTGATGTCGTCGACGAAGACGCCCTCGCCCTGCAGGAGGCGCTTGTCCTCCTTGCGCGGGACGCTCTGGCCGCCCCAGCCCTTCTGCACCTCGACGGGTGCGGGGGCGAGGGTCGTCTCGCTCGCCTTGGTCATTTCGCCACCGCCTTCACGGCCTCGACGATGTTCCAGTAGCCGGTGCAGCGGCAGATGTTGCCCTGCAGCGCCTTGCGGATCTCGTCCTCGCTAGGGCTCGGGTTCTCGCGCAGGAGCGCCGTCGCGCTCATCAGCATCCCCGGCGTGCAGTAGCCGCACTGCAGCGCGTGGTGCTCGTTGAAGGCCTGCTGTAGCGGCGTCAGCTCGCCCTCCTCGCCCAGGCCCTCGACCGTCTCGACGCTCGCCCCGTCCGCCTGGACCGCGAGCAGCATGCAGCTCTTGACGAGCACGCCGTCGAGGAGCACCGAGCAGGCGCCGCAGTTGCCCGTGTCGCAGCCGACATGGCTGCCCGTGAGGTCGAGGTCGTCGCGGAGGAAGTGGATGAGCAGCTTGCGCGGCTCGACGTCGCGCTCGTAGGTCGTCCCGTTGACGGTGACCGTGACGTCCATCAGGTCACCTACCCGCCGCCTCCTGCGCGGCGCGGGTCGCGAGCACGGCCGCGAGGTGCGTCCGGTACTCGGCCGAGGCATGGACGTCGGAGGGCGGCTCGAGGTTCGCCGCGCGGACTGCGTCGGCGACTCCCTCGGGCGCGTCGGCCGTGACGAGCACCGGCACCGCGTCGACGCAGCCGAGCGCGACGCGGACGTTGCCGTTCACGCTGGCGGCTGCGTTGCAGATGCACGTGCCGTCGGCGCCGAGCGTGACCGCCGCGAAGCCGTCCTTCTTGCCGGCGGGTATCGAGATCCGCAACAGCAGCTCGGTCTGACCGACCGCGGTCATGTAGACGCCGAGGAAGAAGTCCTCCGCGGTCACCTCGCGCTCCCCGTCTCGGGCCGCGATCGTCATGCGCGCCCCGACGGCGACCATGAGCGGCGGCAGGTGGTTGGTCGGGTCGTTCGAGCAGACGTTGCCGCCGATCGTGCCGCGGTTCCGCACCTGGACGTCGGCGATCGTCGCGCAGACCTCGCCGAGGATCGGCCGCGCCTTGGCCTCCGCCGAGGACATGAGCTCGGTGTAGGTCGTCATGGCGCCGATCGTGAGCGTGCCGTCGCCGGCGAGCTCGATCCCGCGCAGCTCCTCGAGCCCGTTCAGGTCGACGAGCATGTCGGGCGACGCCGCGCGCGCCTTCATCACGTTGACCAGCGTCTGGCCGCCGGCGAGCGCGCGGGCGCCGTCGTCGGCCGCGAGCAGCTCCAGGGCCTCTGCCACCGACCCCGGCTTTGCGTACTTCACCTCGCGCAGCAGCATCGAGGCGATCCTATCCAGCTCTACGGGACGGGCTCGGCGTGAATGCGGTGCGGCGATTCCTTGAGCCGCCCGCCCGCGCGCCCCGCGCGCCGCGCCAGGATCTCCGCGAGCATCGAGACCGCCGTCTCGGCCGGCGTGTCGGCGCCGATGTCGAGGCCCGCGGGGCCGGCGATCCGGTCGAGGTCCTCCTCCGCGATGCCGTGCTCGAGCAGCAGCCCGCGGCGCCGCTCCTGGTTGCGCCGCGAGCCGAGCGCGCCGACGTAGAAGGCGTCGGTGCGGAGCACCGCCTCGAGGAGCGGCAGGTCGAACTTGTCGTCGTGGGTGAGGACGAGCACGGCCGTGTCGAAGTCCGGCTGGACGTGCGCGAGGGCCTCGTCCGGCCAGAGAACGAGCAGCTCGTCGGCGCTCGGGATCCGCTCGGGCGTGGCGAAGCTCGAGCGCGCGTCGGCCACGACCGTCCGCCAGCCGAGAAGCTTCGCGCCGCGACAGAGCGCCTCGGCGGTGTCGACCGCGCCGTAGACGAAGAGCCGCGGCGGCGGCGCCTGGACGTCGGCGAACACCGTGCGGTCGCCGAGCTCGAAGGCGTGGCCTCGGCCGCGGCGCCTGGCGGCGGTCTCGAGCTCCGGATCGTGGAGCCGCTCGCCGACGCCCTCGCCGGCGACGACCGTGAGCGTCACGTCCGGACGCTCCTCGTCGCGCAGCTCCTCGACGAAGACGTCGATCTCGCCCCCGCACGGCAGGCCGACCCCGAAGGCCATCTCGTCGGTGATCCCGTACGTGACGAGCCGGGGATCGCCGCCCGCGAGCACCTCCTGTGCCGCGAGGACGACGTCGCTCTCGACGCAGCCGCCCGAGACCGAGCCGGCGAGCTCGCCCTGCTCGCTTACGGCGAGCTTCGAGCCGATCGGGCGCGGCGCCGAGCGGCGGGTCGCCACGACGGTGGCCAGGGCGACCCTGCGGCCCTCTTCCCGCCAGCGCGCAGCCTGCTGCAGAGGCTCGTCCATTCCGGTCAATGTATCGGCGTGCGGGAGCATCGCGACCGGGAACGCCTGCGCGAGACGTTCGGCTCGGTCGCAGAGCTGTACGACCGCGCCCGGCCGGAGTACCCCGCGGCCGTGTTCGACGACCTCGCCGAGCTGGCGCGCCTCGAGGCGGGCTCGCGCGTGCTCGAGATCGGGCCGGGCACCGGCCAGGCGACGGCCGAGCTCGCGAGTCGCGGGTACGCCGTGACCGCGGTGGAGCTCTCGCCGGAGCTGGCCGAGATCGCGCGGCGGAACGTGCCGGAGGCCGAGATCGAGGTCGGCGACTTCGAGACGTGGGAACCCCGTGTCGCGGGCTTCGACGCGATCGTCGTCTTCAACGCCTTCCATTGGATCGCCCCGGAGCTCCGCTATGCGAAGCCCCCGAGGCTGCTGCGGCCCGGCGGCGCTCTCGCCGTGGTAGGCGCTCCCCACGTGCTCCCGGACGACGGCGACCCGTTCTTCGCCGAGGTGCAGGAGGACTACGACGCTGTCGTGCCCCACCCCGACAACCGCCCGCCGCGCCCCCCGGGCGAGATCGAGGGCTGGGCGGACGACTGGCGGGCGTCGAGCGTCTTCGAGCGCGTGGAGGAGCGGCGACACCTCGTCGCGATCCCCTACACCGCCGACGAGTACATCGCCGTCCTCGGCACCTTCTCGGACAACCTCGCTCTACCCAAAGAGCAGCGCGAGGAGCTCTTCCGTCGCATCCACGCGCGCATCGCAGCGCGACGGAGCGGGACCGTGACGAAGCACCACCTCCTCGTGCTGACCGTCGGCTGCCGCTAGCCGGGCGAAGAGCTTGAGCCGGGCGAAGAGCTGCGCTCTTCGCCCGGCGGCTAACGAACTCCGCCAATGGGAGAGCGCGGTCTCCCGTTGGCTCCGTGCAGTAGAGCTTGCCTTTGGAAAGCACGGTTCAGACGCCCGGTTCCGTCGCGGCGGCGTAACCCGGTTACGCCGGAAACGCGCAGCGTCTCCGCGGCCGTCAGCGCCCGAGGTAGGCCTTGCGGAGGTCTTCGTGCTCGCGGAGCTCGGCGGCCGGCCCCTCGAGGACGAGGCGGCCCGTCGAGAGGACGTAGCCGCGGTCGGCGATCGAGAGGGAGACGTTCGCGTTCTGCTCGACGATGAGCATCGCGACGCCCGACTCGTGCACCTCTTTGATGATCTCGAAGCTCCGCTCGACGAGGATTGGGGCGAGCCCCATCGAGGGCTCGTCCATCAGCAGCAGCTTCGGCTTAGACATCAGCGCGCGCCCCATCGCCACCATCTGCTGCTCGCCGCCGGAGAGCGTCCCGGCGAGCTGCGAGCGCCGCTCGTGGAGCAGCGGGAACAGCGAGTAGACGCGGTCGAAATTCTCCTTCGTCCCGCCGCCGAGGAGGTACGCGCCCATCTGGAGGTTCTCGAGCACCGTCATCGGCGCGAACAGGCGCCGGTTCTCCGGCACGATCGCGATCCCCTTCCCGATCCGGTAGCTGGTCGGGCGCTCGGTCAGGTCCTCGCCGTCGAAGCGGACGCTGCCGTTCCGCGGCTTCACGATGCCGAGCACTGTCTTCAGCGTCGTCGACTTGCCGGAGGCGTTGCCGCCGAGTAGGCAGACGAGCTCGCCGGCCCCGACCGAGAGGTTCAGGCCCTGGAGGATGTGGATCTGGCCGTAGTACGTGTCGACCGACTCGAGCTGGAGCAGCGGGGCCGGCGCCGCTCCGTTCCCGGCGTCTGCGCTCACTTCGTCACCGCCGCCTTCGTGCCGAGGTACGCCTCGACGACCCGCGGGTCGGTGGCCACCGCCTCGAATCTGCCCTCGGCGATCTTCACGCCGTGGTCGAGCGCCACGACGCGGTCCGAGATGCCCTCTACGACGTGCATGTCGTGCTCGATCACGAGGATCGTGTAGCCGCCCTCGTCCCGCAGCTGCGCAATCAGCTCGGTGATCTCGTGCGTCTCGACCGGGTTCATCCCCGCCGCCGGCTCGTCGAGCAGCAGGAGCCGCGCATTCGTCGCCATCGCCCGCGCGATCTCGAGCCGGCGCCGGTTCGCGTAAGACAGGCTGTAGGCCGGCTGGTTCCAGCGGTAGCCCATCAGCCGCTGGCCGAAGAAGCCGAGGCGCTCCTCGGCGAGCTTGCGGATCTCCCGCTCTTCGCGGCGCATGCCCGGTGTCCGCAGCACAGACCGGATCACGCCCGCGCGCGTGTGTCCGTACTCGGCGGCCATTACGTTCTCGATCACGGTCATATTCAGGAAAAGGCGCAGCGTCTGGAAGGTTCGTGCGACACCGCGCTGCGTGATCTTGTGCGGCGGCAGCCCGATCAGGGTCTGCCCGTCGAAGAGGATCTCGCCGTCGTCCGGTGCGTAGACCCCGGTCACGAGGTTGAACAGCGTCGTCTTGCCGGCTCCGTTCGGGCCGATCACGCTCACGATCTCGTGCTCGTCGACGTGGAAGTCGAGACCGGTGATCACCTGGAGACCACCGAACGCCTTGGACACGTTCTGGAGCTCGAGCAGGGGCATCAGACGATCTCCACTCTCGCCGAGCCGAACAGGCCCTGGGGCCGGGTCGCCATCAGCGCGATCAGCATCGCGCCGAAGATGACGTAGCGGGTCACGGCGGGCTGGAGGATCAGAAGGTTCTCCCACAGGAACGCAGTGAGGACGAACGCGAACGGCGCGACCGCGACGCGCCACCAGCCCTTGAGCTGGGTCAGCGCGACCGCGAGGATGATCACGGCGATATAGGCGTAGTCCGCGAGCTTGCCCGGGTTGGCCGGCAGCAGGATCCAGTGCTTGATCACGCCGGTTAGGTACCCGCCGGACGTGACGGTGCCCTGGACGCCCCGGGGCCAGGCGGAGGCGGCGATAGCGTGTGCCGCAAAGCCGAGCCCGACGGTCAGTCCGACCGCTACGACCAGCTTCTTCCAGGACGAGCGGAACATCCAGGCGAAGCCGATGATGAGCACGAGATAGAACAGGCTGCGCTGGAGATTGGGCGGCGATGTCGAGTCGAGCACCTGGTTCGACACGATGATTACGGCCGCGCCGACGAGCATCCCGGTCAGGCTGCCAGCGCCGCCGAGGATCACTACGGCGTAGATCAGGATCAGGACCTGGGTGCCGAAGTTCTGGGGGAAGGCGCCCGTCTGCGAGGCGGCGAAGGTCGTCCCTGCGAGCCCCGCGATCATCGCGCCGAGGGAGAAGGCCATGATCTTCAGGCGGTTGACCGGCGTGCCCATCATCTCCGCCGCCAGCGGATCCTCGCGGGACGCCTTCCACGCGCGTCCGGTGCGGGACTCGATCAGGAGGTGAAGCAAGATGAGCACGACGACGACGCACCCGAAGAGGAACCAGTAGTAGCCCCTCACCGACGAGATGACGAGAGCATGGCCGAACGCGGCGAACCTCAGGTTGTCGATGTTGGCAAGGCCGTTGGAGCCGTTCGTGACTCCGTAGGGGTCTGCGGAGTTCGTGAAGACGACGAAGGCCTGGCCGAAGAAGAGAGTGACGATTGCCAGGTAGTCGCCGAGGAGGCGCCTCGACGTCGACCCGAGAAAGACGCCGAGCAGACCGCAGACGATGACCGCCACAGGGATCGAGAGCTCCGCCGGCCAGTGGTGGGCGAAGACGTGGCCCTTCTCGTGGTGCGTGCCCGAGAGGAAGGCGTACGTGTAGGCGCCGAAGCCGAAAAACGCGACGTAGCCGAGGTCGAGGAGCCCGGCGAACCCGACGACGACGTTCAGCCCGAGCGCAAGAAGTGCGTAGATGAGGATGAAGATGCCGTAGTTGAAGAGGTTCCCGGTGCTGACGAACGGGATGAACGGGATAGCTATCGCCGGCGTGATCAGCGCAAGCTTGCCGGCGGGCGGCAGCCCGGCCCAGCCGCGAGTCACATACCCCAAGACGCCGGCCTGCTGGCGACGCTCGTCCGCCTCCGAGACCCAGCTGTCGACACCGATCTGCCCCGTCGGGGGAGCAGGCGTGCCCGGAGGAGTCGCCTCGGGCACGGCTAGACCTTCTGCAGCGCCGGGCTGCCGAGCAGGCCGGTCGGCCGGATGAGCATGAACGCGATCAGGATTCCGAACACGACGAGGTCCGCGACGTTTCCGTTGAGGTAACCCTGCGCCCACGACTCGACCAGGCCGACGAGGAGGCCGCCGAGCATCGCGCCGGGAATGCTGCCGATCCCGCCGACGACCGCCGCGGTGAAGCCCTTCAGCCCGGCGATGAAGCCGATCAGGTGGTAGATCTGGCTGTAGACCAGGCCGAACATCACGCCTGCCGCGCCGGCGAGAGCGGACCCGACGAAGAACGTCGTCGCGATGACCCGGTCGGGGTCGATGCCCATCATCGCGGCCGCTTCTCGGTCGAACGACACGGCGCGCATCGCCTTCCCGAACTGTGTCCAACGGACGAGAGCCACGAGCGCGATCATCAACGCCACCGCGCCCGTGATGACGATTAGACCGAGGTACGAGAGGAAGACACCCGTGGACCCTCCGAAGTGGATGCCGTTGTAGCTGATCAGGTCGTAGCCGTCGTAGTTGCGGTACTGGGCCCCGAACAGGAGCAGGGCCGAGTTCTCGAGGAAGAAGGCCACGCCGAGGGCGGAGATCAGCGGTGCGATCCGCGGAGCGTCGCGCAGCGGCCGGTAGGCGAAGCGCTCGATCACGAGGCCGAGCACTCCGGAGCCGATCATCGCCACGGCGAACATGCACAGCACGAGCAGCACCACCGGAAGCACGGGGCTGAGGGCGCCGCCGAGCAGCGTCAGGACGCCAAACCCGATGAACGAGCCGATCATGTAGACGTCGCCGTGCGCGAAGTTGAGCAGCTTCAGGATCCCGTAAACCATCGAGTACCCGAGCGCGATCAGCGCGTAGATGCTGCCGAGGATGATCCCGTTGACGGTGAGCTGGAGGAAGAACGTCCAGCCCTCCGTCGGCGAAAAGTAGACCGCGTAGAGAACCCAGGCCGCCAACGCGAGACCGAGGCCGCCGAAGTTTCCGAGCCGCTGGCGAGTCGCGATCACGTCGTCCCTAATGCTTCCAGAAGTGGCATGCGGCCCACCGTAACGGGCCGCATGCCACTCCGGTTACCGATCTGTTCGTGCTAACTGACCGGCTTGAACGTGCCGTTCTTCTGGATCTGGTAGATCCCGAACGTCGCCGGACGATGGAGTTCGCCGGCCTTCGAGAACGAGACACCAAAGCCCAGGATGGAGGTCTTGATGTTCGTCTTCGCGATCTGCTTGCGAACAGCGGCGCGAGTTGTGCTGCCGTGCCCGAGCTTGCACGCCTTGGTGATCGCCAGGACTTCGACCTGCGCGGCGACGTACGACGGAGCACCGAAGTACTCGCCGTTTCCGTGGTGCGCCTTGACGAAGGCCAGGACGGTCGAGTTCGTCGGACTGACCGGGAAGAACGAGTCGTACGAGCCTGCGATCTTCCAGTCGGGCGAGAAGAGGCCGTCCGAGCCGAACAGCGTGACGTGGCTCTTGCCTGCGGCCTTCAGCTGCTGGCCGAAGGCCTGGGCCTGCGGAGCGAGCTGCCACGGGATGTAGACGCCCTGCGTGTTGGCCGGGATCTTCGCGATCACGGACGAGAAGTCCGACGCCTGCTGGCTGATCGAATCCCGCGTGACGGTGACGCCGTGGCTCTTGAGGATCGACTGCACCCCGTTGGCCAGGCCCTGCGAGTAGGTCTCCTGGTCGTCGATGATGTAGACGCGCTTCCACTTCAGCTTGCTGATCATGTAGTTGGCGACCTTGGGAGCCTGAACACTGTCGTTCGGCACCGTGCGGAAGAAATACCCGACCCGGTTGCCGTCGGTGTGGCCGTCGGTGAGCGAGGTCCGCGTCGCGGAGCCCGAGACCCAGCCGAGACCGCCGGCCTTGTAGGCAGACGTCGACGCCACGACCTCCTGGCTGCCCGCGGGGCCGACCACGGCGAGCACCTTCGAGTTCGACGCGAACGAGTGGGCGACCTTGACGGCGAACGCCGTGTCGACACCGAGCTGCGTGTCGCCCGAGACGATCCTGATCTTCTGACTGCGATGCTTCTTGGAGTTGTTCCAGCGCTTGACGAAATACTGCGCCCAGTGGAGCTGCTGCACTCCGATCGACGAGGCCGGCCCCGTGAGCGGAGCCGCGACGCCGATCGTGCGGAGCTTGCCGCACTTGATCTTCTTCGCCGCCGCCGCGTTGACGTGGCTAGGAGCCTTGGCCGAGCCCCAGGCGCTGGTCGAGACGACTACGGCGAACACCGCCGCAACCGTCGCGAGCAATGCAACCTTCTTCAACATCCGTACCCTCCTTTTGGGACGTACACAGACTAAGACGACGCGCCTCCGGCCGAGGTTTGTGTCGAAGCGGAGAAGTGGCGCGACTTTACCCCCCCTAGCCAAGGAAGGGAAGACACAGATAGGCTCATTCTCGGTCGTGCGTTACTGCATCCAGCCTGGGGGGACTGACGGGCCGGTCACCCCACTGGTGAGGTGCCGGCAGTTCGAGCAACGCCTGCTTCGGTTCGACGGCGGGAGCGACGAGCAGAGCGACGACGCGCGCGACGAGGTGCTGTACGTCCTGGAGGGCAAGGCGACGGCCACGATCGGCGGCGAGACACACGCGCTCGAGCCGGGCACCGGCGCCTTCGTGGCGCGCGGCACGCCGTGGCGCGTCGAGGCGGCGGACGGCCTGCTGCTGCTGTCGACCCTCGTCGAGGACCCGCTCGACGCCACCTCGAGTCACGCCGTCATCCCCGACGGCGAGCGGGGCGTCGCGACCGCGGGGCGCGAGTTCGCCCTGCTGGCGCAACCCGCGAACGGCTGCACGTCGGTGACCCAGTTCGTCGGCTACATCCCGGTCGGGCGCGCGCCGGACCACTTCCACCGCTACGACGAGGTCGTCTACGTCCTGGAGGGCGAGGGCGGGTTCCACGTCGAGGGCGAGACAGAGCCGCTCCAGCCCGGCACGGCGGTGCACCTGCCGGCCCGGCTCGTCCACTGCCTCGAGAACTACGGCCCGGGCGAGATGCGCGTGCTCGGCGTCTTCCGCCCCGCGGGCTCTCCTGCCGAGGCCTACTACCCGGACGGCACCCCGGCCGTCGTCGACGCCGCCTGATGCCGCACATCGAGCGCACCGCGCACGTCGGCTGGGACGGGAACCTCGCCCGCGGCGCCGGCAGCATCGACGCGACGAGCGGCGCCTTCGCGCGGCTGCCCTTCTCCCTGCCGTCGCGCGTCGGCGAGCCCGGTGGCAAGACGAGCCCGGAGGAGCTGCTCGCGGCCGCCCACGGCGGCTGCATCACCATGTCGCTCGCCGGCGAGCTGACCGGGGCCGGCACTCCGCCGGGCCGGCTGGACACGACGGTCACGATCGTCATGGACGAGGTCGAGGGGCAGGGCCACCAGATCGTCGGCTCGCGGGTCGAGATGGTGGCGCGCGTGGACGGGATCGACGACGCAGCGCTGCAGGCCGCGGCGGCCGCTGCCCATGCGGGCTGTCCGTTCTCTCAGCTGCTCGAGCGGGCCGGTGCCGAGGTCAGCGTCAGCGCGCGGCTCGCCTCCTAGGAAGCGGCCGTCTCGCCGGGACGCGGCTCTTCCACGCCCGAGTCCGGCGGTCCCACGACCGGCGGCCTGAGCGGTCGCAGGTACAGGTACTCGTAGCCGAGCCCCGCGACGAGGGCGCCGGCGATCGGAGCGACCCAGTAGACCCACCAGTTGTCCCACTCGCCGCCCGCGAGCATCGGGCCGAATGCGCGCGCCGGGTTCATGGCGGCGCCCGTGACAGGCCCGCCGACGAAGACGTCGATGCTGATCGAGAGCCCGATCGCGAGGCCGGCGATCGACTTGAAGGCGCCGCGCTCGTCGACCGCGGTCGCCCACACCGCCCAGACCAGGAAGAAGGTCATGATCAGCTCCAGCACGATCGCCTTGCCGTCGCCCACGCCGAGCGCGACATGCGGCGCCGCCCCGCCGGCGACCTGCGCCTTGGTGAAGATGTAGCGGAGGATGAACGCCGCGCAGGCCGCGCCGAGCAGCTGCGAGATCCAGTAGGCCACCGCGAGCGGAGCCGTGATCCGGCGCGTCGCGACGAAGCCGATGGTGATCGCGGGGTTGAAGTGGCCGCCGGAGATGTGGCCGAGGTTCGAGACCATGATCCCGATCGCGAGGCCGTTCGCGAGCGCGACCGCGACGATGTCCTGACCGCTGACGATGCCGGCGCCGCCGCCGATGAAGATGAGCGTGAACGTTCCGACGAACTCGGCGACGCTCCGGCGCACGACGTCCTGGTCCACGGCGCGAACGTACAAAGGGCATCGGACGGCGCTTTAGGATCGGCGGTGCCGGGTAGGGACGTCCCGTGAGCGGGGTCGGCCAGCAGAGCTTCGAGGTCGAGTGCCCGCACTGTCACAAGACGTTTGGCGCCGAGCCCATGGCCGGTGGCCGGGCGGCCCGCTACCGGGGCTTCAAATGCCCGCACTGCAATCTCTTCGTGCCGCTCGAGCGCGCCGCCGACCGCGACCTGATCGAGCCGCTGAGCCGCGACCCCGACGGCTAGGAAACCGCGTCGCGCAGCGCCTGCGCCTCGGGCAGGTGCTCGAGCTTCTTGAGCGTGTTGTTCTCGATCTGGCGGATCCGCTCGCGCGTCACGCCGAAGGCACGGCCGACCTCCTCGAGCGTGCGCGGCTCGCCCCCGAGCAGCCCGTAGCGGAGCTCGATCACCTCGCGCTCGCGCCGCGGGAGGGCGTTGAGCGCGTTGACCACGTCCTCGCGCCGGAGCAGGAGCTGCGCAGTGTCGAACGGCGACTCAGCCGCCTCGTCCTCGACGAAATCGCCCAGCGAGGAGTCCTCCTCCTCGCCGATCGGCTTCTCGAGCGAGATGGGAAGCTGCGACATGCGCAGGATCTCGCGCACCTCGTCGGTGGTGATCTCGAGCTCCTCGGCGATCTCCTCCGGGCTCGGCTCGCGGCCGAGCCGCTGCACGAGCTGCCGCTCGATGTGCACGACCTTGTTCAGCTTCTCGACCATGTGGACGGGGATGCGGATGGTGCGCGCCTTGTCGGCGATCGCCCGCGTCACCGCCTGGCGAATCCACCACGTCGCGTAGGTCGAGAACTTGTAGCCCTTGCGGTAGTCGAACTTCTCCACGGCGCGGATCAGCCCGAGGGAGCCCTCCTGGATGAGGTCGAGGAACGAGAGCCCGCGGCCGAGGTAGCCCTTGGCGATCGAGACGACGAGACGGAGGTTCGCTTCGATCATCTCTCGCTTCGCGCCCATGTCCCCGCGCTCGATCCGCTTCGCGAGCGTCACCTCCTGATCGGCGGTGAGGAGCTGCACCTTGCCGATTTCGCGCAGATAGAGCCGGAGGGAGTCGAGCGACGGCTCGACGGTGAGGTCGAGCTTCGGCGTCGCCGCCGCTGCCTTCTCGTCCTCGGGCGGCGGCTGCTCGTGCGGCGGCGCCTTGTGCTGCTCGCCCTCCACGAGGTCGACCCCGTGCTCGACGAGGTAGGTGTAGAAGTCCTCGGTCTGCTCCTTCGAGAGCTCGACGTCCTCGAGCCCCGTGACGATCTCGTCGTAGGAGAGAAAGCCTTTCTCCTTCCCTTCGGCGACGAGCTTGTGGAGCTCC
>JBJMKE010000024.1:0-10953 GCA_045806005.1 Gaiellaceae bacterium | reverse complement strand
TCGTTGAACGCGTGGCGGGCGAAGCTCGACGACCCGCCGGCCTCCGGATACAGGACCGTCGCCTCCACGTACGTCGCCGCCGTAAAGGCGAAGATCGTGCCGGCGATCATGAACGTGATCGGTGTCAGCCCGAGCGCGTAGACCGCGACTACGCCCAGCGCGTAGTAGATCGACGAGCCGACGTTGCCGTACGCGGTGGCGAAGAGGGCGTTCGTCCCCAGGACGCGCTCGAGCTGCTGAGCCTGGCGACGCCGTCGGGCCACGGCGGGACTGTAGTGCCCGGCGCGGTCGCCTATCGGCGCTCCCATGCAGGGGAGAGCCGATCGGCCGAAGCTCTCCTAGCCGTGAATGCTGATGATGATCGGGATGATCAGGATCGCGACGATGTTCGTGATCTTGATCATGGGGTTGATCGCCGGCCCCGCCGTGTCCTTGTAGGGGTCGCCGACCGTGTCGCCCGTGACCGCGGCCGCGTGGGCCTCCGAGCCCTTGCCGCCGTAAAGGCCGTCCTCGATCAGCTTCTTCGCGTTGTCCCAGGCGCCGCCGCCCGCCGTCATCGCGATCGCGAGGAACAGCCCCGTCACGATCGTCCCGATCAGCAGACCGCCGAGCATCTTCGCGTTGATCAGGCCGACGACGACCGGGAAGAGGATCGGCACCATCGCCGGCAGGATCATCGACTTGATCGCGGAGCCGGTGACGATGTCGATTGCGCGCCCGTACTCCGGCCGCTCGGTGCCCTCCATGATCCCCGGGTGCTCGCGGAACTGCTTGCGCACCTCCTCCACGACCTCGCCGCCGACGCGCCCGACCGCCTGCATCGCGAGCGAGGCGAACAGGAACGGCATCAGGCCGCCGATCAGGAGGCCGGCGATCACCCAGGCGTCGCGCAGGTTGAAGAGCGTCGGCAGTCCCTGCTGCGCGAGCCCGTCCGCGTACGAGCCGAAGAGGACGAGCGCGGCCAGCGCGGCCGACCCGATCGCGTAGCCCTTCGTGACGGCCTTCGTCGTGTTGCCGACCGCGTCGAGCGGGTCGGTGACCGCGCGAACCTCGGGCGGCAGGTCCGCCATCTCGGCGATACCGCCGGCGTTGTCGGTGACCGGCCCGTACGCGTCGAGGGCGACGATCAGGCCCGTCATCGAGAGCTGCGCCATGACCGCCACGCCGATGCCGAAGAGGCCGGCGAAGTGGTTGGCGAGCAGGATCCCGACCGCGATCACGACGACCGGCGCAGCCGTGGCCTGCATGCCTTCGGCAAGCCCTTCGATGATGTTCGTCGCGTGGCCGGTCTGGGACGCCCGCGCGATCGCCTTGACCGGTCCCCAGCGAGTGCCCGTGTAGAACTCGGTGATCCCGACCAGGAGCGCGGTGACCGCGAGGCCGATCAGCGAGGCCCCGTAGAGATTCCCGAACGAGTACTTGCCGCTCGTGTCGAAGCCCATCGTGATCGGGATGAAGAGGAGCGCCGAGACGACGGTCGCGACGATGACCGCGCGGTAGAGGGCGTTCATGACGTTGCCACCCTCGCGGACGCGCGCGAACTGGACGCCGATGATCGAAGAGATGATCGAGACGCCGCCGATCGCCAGCGGATAGAGCCAGAGGTGCGTTCCCTGGAGGAAGGCCTGGCCGCTGACGCCGAGCAGCATCACGGCGACCGCGGTCACGGCGTAGGTCTCGAACAGGTCCGCGGCCATCCCGGCGCAGTCGCCGACGTTGTCGCCGACGTTGTCGGCGATCACGGCCGGGTTGCGCGGGTCGTCCTCCGGGATCCCCGCCTCGATCTTCCCGACGAGGTCGGCGCCGACGTCGGCGGCCTTCGTGTAGATGCCGCCGCCGAGCCGGGCGAAGACGGAGATGAGCGAGCCGCCGAACGCGAGACCGATGAGGTCGTTGATCGCCGAGTGCGGCGTGTGATTCAGCCAGCCGGTGAGGATCCCGTAGTACCCCGCCACGCCGAGCAGGCCCAGCCCCACGACGAGCAGGCCGGTGACGGAGCCCGCCCGGAAGGCGACGTTGAGCGCCGGCGGCAGCCCCTTGCGAGCCGCCTCCGCCGTGCGTACGTTCGAGCGCACGGCCACGTTCATGCCGATGAAGCCGGCGGCGGCGGAGAAGCTCGCGCCGATCAGGAAGCCGATTGCGGTTCCCCACCCGAGCTTGTCGTAGAAGCCGAGCAACAGGAACGGCACGATCGCGACGACCGCGATCGTCGTGTACTGGCGGCGCAGGTACGCGGCGGCGCCTTCCTGCACGGCCCGCGCGATCTCCTGCATCCGCTCGGTGCCGGCCGGCTGCTGCAGCAGCCAGTAGGTCAGGTACAGGCCGTACAGGATCGCGGCCAGGGCGCAGAGCAGCGCGAACAGTACGGCGTGATGCTGGAACCAACTCATCGGTTAGAGCTCCCTCCCGGGCGTCACAAAGTCAGCGCCGAGAAGGCCTCGGCGCCGCCGGTTTGTACCACACGCGCCGGTCCGGCCGTGTCACGAAGTGGGCGTGCTGAGGTGCCGGCGGACCTGCTCGTCGAAGATCTCCCGCATGCCGGCGCCCTCGTGGTGACGCGCGATCTGGCGCTCGGCCGCCGTGCGTTCGGGAATCGCGAGCCAATCCGCCGCGCCGAGCTCCTCCGCGACGGGACGCACCCAGTCGAGGAGCCCCTCGAGCCGCGCCCGTGCGGGCACCGACTCGCCGCGGGCGAAGTCGATCAGCTCGCCGGAGAGGCCGTGCCTGATCGCCCGCCAGAGGTTCTCCTCGACGAGGCGGTGCGGCAGGTCGAGGAGCGGCTCGCCCTCGTCGAGCGCGCGGGCGATCCGCGCGGTCAGCGCGTAGCAGAGGGCGGCGAGCGAGCGCGACTCGCCGACGTCGGGCTGCGCGTCGCAGATCCGGATCTCCACCGTCGGGAAGGCGAGGTGCGGCCGCACGCTCCACCAGATCTGCGTGTGCTCGGTGATCGAGCGGGTCTCGTAGAGGAAGCGGACGTAGGCATCCCATTCGTCCCAGCCCGCAAGGCCGTCCGGGATGCCGCAGCGCGGGAACATGCGGGTGAAGATCTGCGTGCGCGCGGAGTGGAGGTACGTGAAGACGCCCTCCACGAAGGGGGAGCTCGCCGAGAGCGCGAGCAGCTCCGGCAGGTAGTTGCGGATGGCCGCGCAGACGCGGATCGCGCGGTCGGCGCCGTGGATCCCGACGTGGACATGCTGGCCGAAGGAGTTGTTGCGCCAGACCACGTAGCGGAGCACCTCGTCGTTGAGGCGGTAGTGCGGCGTGTCGATGATCCGCTGCTCCTGCCAGGGGCTCCACGGGTGCGTGCCGGTCGCGCCGAGCGCGACCCCGCGTGGCTCTGTGAGCGCGCGGAGCTGTTGCCGGCGCTCGCCGATCAGCGCCGCCGCGTCGGCGAACGAGTCGCAGCGGCCGGTGCGGATCTCGATCTCGGAGGCGATCAGCTCGCCGACGAGATGCGGCTCGAGGTCGGTCCCCTTCGCGGCTTCCTGCAGCTCCTCGAAGCGGTTGACGAGGCCGAGCGTCTCGGGGTCGAGAAGCGCGAACTCCTCCTCGACGGCGACCGTGAAGTCGGGGACGGCGTCGAACGCCTCGCGCGAGCGCGCGAGCATCTCGTCGTACCCGAGCAGCTGCTCCTCGCCCACGCGAGAAGCCTACTTGTGCGTTTGCAGCGAGCCGCCCTGTACGGACATGTACTGGTGCCTGGCACCGGAACGTGGCTCAGGGAGACAGTAGGCGGGCGGCGACGACGTGCCAGCTCCAGCGGTGTTCGACGGCGCGGCGCGCGGCGAGGCCCAGGGCCGTCCGGCGTTCGGGTGGGAGCGCGAGGATCGCGGCCAGTCGCTCGCGCAGCGCGGCGGAGTCGCCGGCCGGGAACGAGAGGAGCGGCGCCGCTTCCGGGCCGACCTCCTCGCCGATGCCCGCCGCGACCTCCGCGAGGCCCGAGTGCGCGGAGACGACCGGCAGGACTCCGGCGGCGGCGGCCTCGGCGGCGACCATGCCGAACGCCTCCGGAAAGATCGACGGCACCACGGCGACGTCGCAGAGCGGGAGCAGGTGGCGGAGGTGGCGGTGCTCGAGCGGGCCCGTGAACAGCGTGCCCGGCGGCGCCAATGCCTGGAGCTCCTCGCGGAAGTCGCCGAAGCCGACGACGAGCGCGCGCGCGTCGAGACCGGCGAGCGCCTCGAGCAGGACCTGGACGCCCTTGTTCTCGATCAGCTTCCCGAAGTAGACGACCGTCGGCCGCTCCTCGGCGAAGAAGCCGGCGAAGCGCTCGGCGTTGCCCTCGTCCGGCAGCCGCTCCTCGCGATTGCCGGGGTTCGGCGGATCCGCCCGCGCCTGCTCGAGCAGCGCGGTGAGCGCCGCCTCGCGCGGCTCCGGCCCGAACTCGTCGACGTCCACGCCCGGCGGTACCACCTCGACGCGGTCGACGTGGCCGCAGACATCGTCGAGCACGTCGCGAATGTGCTCGGAGCCCGCGTAGACGACCTCCGCGCCCGCGAGCGTCTCGGCGCCCCAGCGCGCGAGGTAGGGCCTCCCGCGCATCGCGTACTCGAGCTCCGAGCCGTGCGCCTTGACGCGGAAGCGGATCCCGCTCGCCGCGCCGACAGGCGCACCCAGCAGGACGTGGTTCACGAACACGAGGTCCGCCGGCGCCAGCGCGCGCAGCGCCGCCGCGTTCGCCTCGACGTACGCCTCCCGCTCGGCCCCGGTGAAGTCCCCGAGCCGCCGGGCCTCGAGCTCCTCGTAGCGGTCGAAGACGAAGACGGGCAGCAGGCCACCCGGCAGCTCCGGCACGACCACCCGCGCGCCGCCGAGGTCGTAGCGCTCCGGATGCCGCTCCTGGCACACGACCGTGACGTCGTGCCCGGCGAGGCTCCACTCGCGCGCCAGCGCCCGGGTGTAGACGTTCGACCCGGTGCCGCCGAGCAAGTACCCGTGCCAAAGAAGAACTCTCAGGTCAGGTGAAAGTACAGCGCGTAGAGCAGGTCGACGGCGGGGTTCGACGTGTGCACCGTCACGTCGGAGGGGGACTCGAGGAGCGCCTCGGAGTAGTTGAAGATGATCTTCACGCCGGACGAGACGAGATCGTCCGCTGCCCGCTGCGCCGAATCGGCCGGAACGGCGAGGACGCCGACCACGACGTTGCGGTCGCGCACGAGCTCGCCGAGGCGCTCGTACGGCTCGACGGCGACGCGGCCGATCGGCTCCCCCAGCTTGCTCTGGTCGGTGTCGACGACCACGGCGATGTTGATGCCGTGCTCCGCGAAGATCGAGGACGAGGCGATCGCCTGCCCGAGCCGGCCGGCGCCGACGAGCGCGACGTTGTGCTGGCCCTGCGTCCTCAGGATCTTGCGGATCGCGTCGAGCAGGAGCTCGATCGGGTAGCCGACCCCGCGCTTGCCGAACTTGCCGAAGTTCGAGAGGTCACGACGGATCTGCGTCGCGTTGATGTTCGTGTATTCCGCGATCTCCTGGGACGAGATCCGGGTCTTGCCCATCTTGCGCGCCTGCGTCAGCACCTGGAGGTACCGGGACAGACGGGCGGCGACGCCGACGTTCAAGCGCTCGGCCACGCGACCCCCTTCCGGCTCGACTTTGTGACGGCGCTCTCTGTTTTAGCAGGCCGCTTTACGAGCCCGCTTGTGCAACCGCCCGCCGCAGCGCATCGGGGTGGACGTGATAGACGAAACGCCTCCGCCCGTCGATCTCGACGACCGGGATCCACTCCCGGTAAGCCGCCTCCAGGTGGGGATCGCCGTCGATCGCGACCTCCCGCAGGTCGAAGCCGAGCTCGTCCTGCGCCGCCCCGACGACGCGCCGCGCCGCCTCGCAGAGGTGGCAGCCCGTCGCGGTGTAGAGGACGACGTCGGCTACGGGTAGATGCCCCGCGTCACGGTGGCCTCGGCGACGCGCTGCACCGCCAGCCCGTAGGCGGCGACGCGCATCGGCAGCTTGCGGCTCTGCGCCGTCTCCCACGTCTGGTCGAACGCGCGGCTCACGATGTCGTTGAGCTTCGCGTTCACCTCGACCTCCTTCCAGAAGTACTCCTGCAGGCCCTGCACCCACTCGAAGTACGAGACGACGACCCCGCCCGCGTTCGCGAGCACGTCGGGGAGGATCAAGACGCCCTTGTCCTCGAGGATCGCGTCGGCGGTCGGCGTGACCGGGCCGTTCGCACCCTCGCAGACGATCGGAGCCTTGACCTTGTCGGCGTTCTCCCCGGTGATCACCTGCTCGAGCGCGCACGGCGCGAGGATGTCGCAGTCGAGCAGCAGGAGCTCCTCGTCGGTGATCGTCTCGGCGTCCTTGAGGCCGACGAGCGTGCGGTTCTCGGCCTTGTAGGCGACCGCGGCGGGGACGTCGATGCCCTTCGGGTTGTAGAGCGCCGTGGTGGAGTCGGAGATCGCGACGACCGTCGCGCCCTCCTGGTGCAGGAAGTTCGCGAGGTAGCTGCCGACGTTGCCGAAGCCCTGGACGACGACCTTCATCCCGGCGATGCGCTTGTCGAGCTTGGCGACGGCGTCGCGAATGCAGAAGAGCGCGCCGCGCGAGGTGGCCTCGACGCGGCCCAGCGAGCCGCCGATCGTGAGCGGCTTGCCCGTCACCACACCGAGCACGGAATGGCCCTTGTTCATCGAGTAGGTGTCGAAGATCCAGGCCATGACCGAGCCGTCCGTACCGACGTCGGGTGCCGGGATGTCCTTCTCCGGCCCGATCTCGTTGATGATCTCGCTCGTGAAGCGGCGCGTCATCCCCTCGAGCTCGTGGCGCGACATCTTCTTCGGGTCGCAGACGACGCCGCCCTTGGCGCCGCCGAACGGGATGCCCATCAGCGCGCATTTCCACGTCATCCACATCGCCAGCGCCTTCACCTCGTCGACCGTGACGTCGGGGTGGTAGCGAATTCCTCCCTTCGACGGCCCGCGCGCGATGTTGTGGGTGACGCGGTAGCCCTTGAAGACCGACGTCGACCCGTCGTCCATGCTGACCGGAATCGAGACCTCGATCGCCTTCTTGCACTCGCCGAGCACGGCGATGAGGTTCTGGTCGATCTCGAAGGTCTCGCCGACGCGGCGGAGCTGCTCGCGGGCCAGCTCGAAGGGGTTCTCGCGCAGGTGGGACGTCGTTGCGACTGCGGACAAGGTGGGCTCCTTTTCTCGCTGCAAAGCGGCGGAATTGACGCCGCGGCGAGTCTAGCGCGAGGCGTACGCGTCGAGCGCCAGGTAGCGCGGGTACGGGACCTCCGCGGTCCAGCGCGCGGCCGACGCGATCATGGCCGCGTTGTCGGTGCAGAGGGCGAGCGGGGCCGCGGTCGCGTCGGGCAGCGCCTCGCGCAGCTCGGAGTTCGCCGCGACGCCGCCGACGATCGCGACCCGGTCGCGGCCTGTCTGCTCCGCGGCCTCTCGTACGCGCTCGACGAGCGCTCGCACGATCGCGTGCTGGTAGGAGGCCGCGAGGTCGGCGCGCCGGGCCTCGATCTCCTCCTCGGGCACCTCGCGGACGGCGTAGAGGAGCGCCGTCTTCAGGCCCGAGAATGAGAAGTCGAGCCCCGGCACCCGGGCGACCGGGAAGTCGAACGCCGCCGGGTCGCCCTCGCGCGCGAGCCGGTCGACCTCGCGCCCGCCGGGGTAGCCGAGCCCGAGGAGGCGCGCGCCCTTGTCGAACGCCTCCCCGGCCGCGTCGTCGAGCGTCGTCCCGAGCAGCTCCTGCTCGGCGTGCGAGCGGACGTCGAGGAGCATGGTGTGGCCGCCGCTCGCGAGCAGGCAGAGGAACGGCGGCTCCAGCGGATCCGGCCGGAGGTAGAGCGAGGCGACATGGCCGTCGACGTGGTCGACCGGCACGAGCGGCAGCCGGCGCGACCAGGCGACGGCCTTCGCGGCGGCGAGGCCGACGAGCAGTGCGCCGATCAGCCCCGGCCCCTGCGTCACGGCGATGCGATCGACGTCCTCGAGCGTCGCGTCCGCCTCGGCCAGCGCCTCGCGGATCACCGGCGTCACAAGCTCGAGATGGCGCCGGGAGGCGACCTCCGGGACGACTCCGCCGTACCGTGCGTGGAGCTCTGCCTGCGACGAGACGACGTTCGAAAGGATCTCGCCGTCGTCGGTGACGAGCGCCGCAGCCGTTTCGTCGCACGACGTCTCGATTCCGAGGATCAATCGCGCCCGACCGGGTCCTTCCACATGATGAGCGCGTCTTCGCGGTTGTCGGTGTAGTAGCCGCGCCGCAGGCCGCGCGAGCGGAAGCCGAGGCGCTCGTAGAGCTCGATCGCCTTCACGTTCGAGACACGCACTTCGAGCGTGTAGCCGCGGCGCGCGTCGTCGGCCGTGAGGTCGAAGAGCCGCTCGAGCAGCATCGTCGCCACGCCGCGACCCCGGTGGGGCGGATCGACGGCGACGTTCATCACGTGCCAGGCGTCGACGTAGCGCGACACGATCAGGTAGCCGACGAGCGCACCGTCCTCCCCCTCGGCCTCGAAGGCGCCGAGGCAGATCGAGCTCGGCTTCGCGAGCTCGCCCGCGAACATCGAGCGCGACCACGGCGTCGGGTAGGAGCGGCGCTCGATCTCCTCGATCGCGCCGAGGTCGTCGAGCAGGAGGCGGCGCAGCTCGATCGTCGTCACTGGTGTCCCTCCGGTGGATGTCGCCGCGTGACTGGCGAGCGAAAAGCGAGAGAGGCAAGGACGCAGGGAGCCTCGATAGCCGAAGCTATCGGGGCGACCGAGGACGCCGCAGCCCGGCGAAGCCGGGTCGACGAGCGAAGCGAGGAGTCGCGACGCTTTGCAGCCGCCAGGCACCCGGATGACCTGCGCCGGAGGGGCACCACTACAGATTGATGTCGGCATCGGGGACGCGGAGGTAGAGCGGCTCGAGCTCGTCGACCGGGCCGGGGTCGCCGGCCAGCGACGCATGGAAGCGGGCGCGCGGCAGGTGGCGCTCGTCGTCGTCCGGCGGCACGACCGCGCCGCGCTCCTCGAGCTGCGACCGGTAGCGGCGCGCGCCGTCGCCCACGCAGACGGCCCCTTCGGCGAGCGGCAGTTCCTGCGGCGCGAGCACGCGCGGCTCGCCGTCCAGCAGCGTGAAGACCTCCCGCCGCTTCGCGTCGACGACCGGGACGGCTTCCGGTGCGCCTGCGGCCAGCGCCGCCAGCGTCGAGACTCCGGCCCCGGGCAGGTCGAGCGAGAGCGCCAGCCCGCGCGCGACGGCGAGCCCGATGCGGACGCCGGTGAAGCTGCCGGGGCCGAGACCGACGGCGAGCCGGCCGAGGTCAGACGGATGCGCACCCGCCTGGCGGAGGAGCGCGTCGACGTCCTCGAGCAGCGTCTGCGCGCGCGAGACCCGCTCGCCGAGAACCTCGTCCCCGTCCACGAGGGCACTCGTCGCCACCGCCGTCGCGGTGTCGAAGGCCAGCGTCAGCACTCGTCGATCTCCACCGCTCTCCCGCCGCCAGCATGCCGCAAACGCACCGAGTAACGAGCGGGCGGCAGGACGCCCTCGCCCGCCTCCGGCCACTCGACGAAGGCGATCGACTGGTCGAAGTACGGCTCCAGGTCCCCCCACTCCGCGGCCGAGACGCCCTGGAACCGGTACAGGTCAAGGTGGGAGACCTCGACTCCATCGCCGTGGTAGCGGTGACCGATCGTGTACGTGGGGCTCGTCACGCGCTCGCGCACGCCGAGCGCGCCGCAGGCGCCGCGGACGAACGTCGTCTTGCCCGAGCCGAGCTCTCCCGCCACGGTCACGACGTCGCCGGCGGCGAGACGCCGCGCGAGCTGCGCCGCCAGCGCCTCCGTCTCCTCCGGTGACCGGGTCAGCGTGTCCACGCGTACGATCGAACCATGCCTGCTTACGTCATCGTCGAGACAGACGTCCACGATCCCGAGCAGTACGAGCGGTACAAGGCGGCGTCGCCCGACACGGTCCACTCGGGAGGCGGGCGGTTCGTCGTCCGCGGCGGCGAACTTCGTGTGCTCGAGGGAGACTGGCATCCGTCGCGTCTCGTCATCCTCGAGTTCCCCGACCTCGAAGCCGCGGAGCGGTGGTACGACTCGCCGGAGTACGAGCAGGCGAAGCGCCTGCGCGAGGGCGCGGCGAACCTGCGCATGGTCGCCGTGCAGGGCCTGGACGAGCCGCTATAGAAGGCCCTGGCTAGAAGAGGCCGAGCTGCTCCGCCGGCGCGGCCACCGCCGGCTCGGGCATCGGCTCGCCGACCGGCTCCGGCAAGACGGCCGGCTGGGCCGGGCGACCCAGCAGCGCCGGCAGGCGTGCGAAGTCGGCCTCGAGCACCTTGAGCATCGCGGGCGTGTAGAGCGCGGCCGCCGGGTGGTAGAGCGGGTAGAGGACGACCGAGCGGCCGGCGATCGTGAGCGCCTGCTCCTGGCCGTGGACGCGCGTGATCCCGAGGGGCCGGCCGGAGAGGAGCTTGGTCGCGAAGTTGCCGAGCGTCGCGATCACCATCGGCTGGATCAGCTCGATCTGGCGGAAGAGGTGCGGCTCGCACGACTCGATCTCGTCCGGCTGCGGGTCGCGGTTTCCGGGAGGCCTGCACTTGAGGACGTTCGCCACGAAGACGTCCTCGCGCCGCAGGTCGACGCCCTGGAGCAGCCCGTCGAGGAGCTTCCCCGCCTGGCCGACGAACGGCACGCCCTGCTTGTCCTCGTGAAAGCCGGGCGCCTCGCCGACGAACATCAGGTCGGCGCGCGGGTTGCCGGCGCCGAACACGACCTGCGTCCGTCCCTGCGCAAGGCGGCAGCGCGTGCAGCTCGAAGCCGCAACCGCGTACTCCTCGAGCGTCTCCAGCGAAGCGACCGGCACTGCACTCACTCGAGCGAGTCTACGAGGCCCGCCCGACAGACACGATCCGCGCCTTCCACCTCCCGCGCGGAGCCTCCACCTCGACCTCGTCGCCCGGTGCCTTTCCCAGCAGCGCGCGGCCGACGGGCGAGTCGGGAGAGAC
>JBJMKE010000023.1:0-11841 GCA_045806005.1 Gaiellaceae bacterium | reverse complement strand
TCCTCCGGCACCTCGCTCGCACCGGCCTCGACCATCGTCAGGCCCTCCTTCGTGCCGACGACGATCAGGTCGAGATCGGAGTCGTCCTCGCTCTCCCGGAGCGTCGGGTTGAGGACGAGCTGCCCGTCGATCTGCCCGACGCGGACGGCGCCCACCGGGCCGACGAACGGCAGCGGTGAGAGCATCAGCGCAGCCGAGGCTCCGTTGATGCAGAGGATGTCGTGGGCCGTGACCAGGTCCGCGCTGAGGACGGTGCAGATCACCTGCACCTCGTTGCGGAAGCCCTTCGGCCAGAGCGGCCGGATGGGCCGGTCGATCATCCGAGCGGTGAGGATGGCGCGCTCGGTCGGGCGCCCCTCCCGCTTGAAGAAGCCGCCCGGGATCTTCCCGGCGGCGTACATCCGCTCCTCGACGTCGACGGTGAGCGGGAAGAAGTCTGCGCCCTCGCGCGCCTCGGCGCGCCCCTGGGCCGTGGCGAGCACCATCGTGTCGCCTCCGCGGACGACGACGGCGCCGTCCGCCTGCTTCGCGAGGTGGCCGGTCTCGAAGCTGATCTCCTGGTTCCCGATCTGAACGGAGATCTGCGCCCGGCTCTCGGTCGCGATACTCATCAATTGTCCTCCACTCTGCTTGTGGAGGGCGGGAGCTCGAGCCAGTCCAGTCGTTGGCTCGGTGGGCTCGCTCGAACTTCCACCCTCCGGATTAGTTGGGAGCTAGCGGCGCAGGCCGAGCTCCTTGATGAGGGCGCGGTAGCCCTCGAGGTCGTGCTTCTGCAAGTAGTTCAGGAAGCGGCGGCGCCGCCCGACGAGCTTGAGCAGCCCGCGCCGCGAGTAGTGGTCGTGCTTGTGGGTGCGCAGATGCTCGGTCAGGTCGTTGATCCGCTGCGTCAGCATCGCGATCTGCACCTGGGGCGAGCCCGTGTCGGCCTCGCCGCGGCCGTGCTTTGCGATGATCTCCTGCTTTACTTCCTTGGTCAGGGCCACGCCCTCTCCTTCCTTTCGTCTCCCTAGACCCCGCCCGCGGCGCCAAGGACGCACGCGCGAGCCGGGCCTGGGTCGCGGGGTAGGGTAGCGAAAACCGGGATGGCAAGCGCGATTCCGCATGAACGGCTGGCCGAGATCGTGCGCGAGGCGCGTGCGCGCACCGGCATCCCGGCGGTCGCCGCCGGCCTCGTCGTGCACGGACGTGTCGAGCTCGTCGCCGACGGGCCGGTGGACGCCGACACGCCGTTCCGGATCGCCTCGATCACGAAGTGGTTCACCGCCTCGCTGGCGGCGTCGACCCTCGACCTCGACGCGCCCGCGTGGGAGGGCGTCAGCGCCCGCCGGCTCCTCTCCCACACCGCCGACCTGCGCCCCGACCGACTCGAGCCGCTGCCCGATCCCTGCCGGGGCCTATGGTCGTACTCGAACGCCGCCTTCGTCCTGGCCGGGCAGGCCTGTGAGGCCGCCGCGGGCCTCTCGTACTCCGACGCGGTGCGGGAGCGCCTGCTCGAGCCGCTCGGCCTCGGGGCGACGTCGTTCGACGAGCCGTCGGGCGCTGCCCCCGGTCACGTCCAGGATGGGGAGACGGGGCACCGTCCTGCCCCGCCCGTCGAGTACCCGGCCTCGCGCCGGGGCGCAGGCGGGCTCTGGTCGACGGCGGGCGACCTGCTGCGCTTCGCGGCGCATCAGATGGGCGGCCCCGGGCCGCTGTCGGAGGCGCAACTCACGGCCGTGCACGAGCCGCAGGCCGAGGCACTCGGTGCGCGCTACTGCCTCGGCTGCTGGCGGCGCGAGCTCGGCGGCGGCCGCCTCGCGCTCGACCACGAGGGCTCCGTCGGGGGCTATCAGTCGCTCCTCCTGCTCGTTCCCGAGGAACAGACGGCGCTCGCCGTCCTCACGAACAGCTGGCGCGGCAGCGGCCTGATCCGGCGGGTCGCGCGCGACCTCGGGCTCGTGCCCGCGCCGCCCGAAAGCACGGGCGGTGACGCGATCGAGGCCGGCCGCTACGCGCTCGACAACGCCGAGGCCGTCGTCTCGGAGCACGGCGGCCGTTGGCGGGTCGAGGAGTCGGAGCTCGACCCGCTGACCCGCACGCGCATCGCGCGACCGGCGTACGGCCTCGACGCGCTCGGCGGCGGCGTCTACGGCTTCGCGGGCGGGCTGCTCATGGGCCATCGCGTGGACTTCCCGCGAGCCGGGATCGCGCGCATCGGCTGGAACGCCCTGCCGCTCGCCGCCCCGTGAACGCGCGGCTGCCCGCCGGCATCGCAGCCGGCCATCCGGCGACGGCGGCGGCCGGGCTCGAGATCCTGCTGGCCGGGGGCAGCGCGGTGGACGCGGCCGTGGCCGCAAGCCTTGCCTCCTGCGTCGCCGAGACCGTGATGACAGGACTCCTGGGAGGCGGCCACGCGATCGTCTACGAGGCCGCGAGCGGACGTGTCCGCAACCTCGACTGCTTCTGCGCGGTGCCCGGTCTCGGCGCCGAGCAACGCCGCCCGGAGCTCATCTGGCTCGAGGTCCCCTTCGGAGCCGAGCTCGTCCACTACGCGATCGGCCCGGGGTCCTGCGCGGTGCCCGGCGTGCCGGCCGGGCTCGGCGCGCTCTGGCGCGAGTACGGCGTCCTCCCCTGGGCGCAGCTCGTCGAGCCGGCGCTGCAGCTCGCTCGCGACGGCGTCGAGCTCCCTCCGGCCCACGCCGTCGTCCTCGAGATGCTCGCGCCCGCGCTCACGCTCGACGTCGGCGCGAGGATCTACTCGCCCGCCGGCCGGCTCCTGCGCCCCGGGGAACGCCTCGAGCAGCCCGGCCTCGTGAACGCGCTCGAATCGCTCGCGGCGGAAGGCTCGGACGGGGCCTATTCCGGCACGATCGGACGAGCCCTGCTCGAGCTCGCCGTCGAGCGCGGAGCGCTGCTCACGACGGACGATCTGGAGACGTATCACCCGCTATGGGCGGAGCCGGTCGAGCTGACCCGTCTCGGCGGCCGCTGGTTGACGCGGGGCGGCATCTCGCTCGTGCCCGAGACACTCGCGTTGCTGCCGGGCCTCGGTGGGCGAAGCCCGCCCGAGCGGCTCCTCGCCCTCGTCGCGGCTCTCGGCGGAGCGGCCGGCGCGCAACAGCACACCACGAACCTCGTCGCCGTCGACGAGGCCGGCAACACGTGCGTGCTCACGACGAGCCTCGGGCTCGGCTCGGGCGACTATCTCCCCGGCCTCGACCTGCACCTGAACAGCATGCTCGGAGAGGCGGACCTGGTTGTCGGAGGGGTCCCCGAGGCGGGCGGCCGTCTGCCGAGCATGATGGCGCCGACGCTCGTGCTCGACCCCGACGGGCTCGCCCTCGCCGGGGGCGCGGCCGGCGGCACCCGGCTCCGGACGGCGCTGATCACCGCAGCCGTCGGCGTGCTCGACGAGGGACTCGACCCACAGGAGGCGGTCGAGCGACCGCGCGTCCACCCGGAAGGCGCCGTCGTGCACGCGGAGCCCGGCGCCGACGAGGACGGGCTGGCGGCGCTCGAGGCAGCCGGGCGGACGGTGCGCCGCTGGCCGGAGCAGCACCACTATTTCGGCGGGGTCAGCCTCGTCGCCCGTGCGCGAGGCGCGGCGGACCCCCGGCGCAGCGGCGCCGCGCTCGCAGCGCGCTGAGCGCGGTCAGCTCGGACGCGTCACCGCACGCGTCCGCTCGACGTCGTCGCCGATCGCGGCCACCAGCTCGTCGAGCGAGTCGAAGCGGCGCTGCTCGCGGAGCGTGTCCCAGAGCTCGACCACCAGGCGCGCGCCGTACAGATCGCCGTCGAAGTCGAGCAGGTGCGCCTCGACGCGGCGCTCGAGGCCGTCGAAGTGCGGGTTCGTGCCGATCGAGACGGCTGCCTGCCGGTCGTGCGTCCAGCCGGCGTAGATGCCGTCGGGCGGGACGAGGAGGCCCTCCGGCACGTCGAGGTTCGCGGTCGGGAACCCCAGCTCGCGGCCGCGGCCGTCGCCGCGGACGACGATGCCCTCCACCTCCGGCGGCCGTCCCAGCAGTGCGGCCGCGCGACCGGTCTCGCCCGCGTGGAGCAGCTGCCGGATGCGGCTCGAGGAGACGTTCGCCACCAGCGGCACGCGCCGAGCGTCGAAGCCGAGCCGCTCGAGCAACTCGAGGTCGCCCTCTCGCCCACGCCCGAAGCGGAACGTCTCCCCCGCGGCCACGGTCTCGGCCCCGATCCCCCGCAGGATCCGCTCCGCGAACTCGTCGGCGGAGAGGGCCGCGAGCTGCTCGTCGAAGCGGAGGACGAGCACGTCCTCCACCTCGGCCGCTTCCAGGAGCTCGAGCCGCCGCTCGAGCGTCGCAAGCAGCTCGATCTGACCGCCGAGCACGGCCCGGGGATGCGGATCGAACGTGACGACCCCCGTCCGGAGGCCGGCCTTCCGTGCGGCATCGATCACCCGGAGATGGCCGCGGTGGACGCCGTCGAAGGTTCCGATGGCGACGCCGCGCGGCGCCTCGGCCAGGGCCTCGGGATCGCGGGCGACGTTCACGCGCCCGCCGCGCGCGCCGCCTCGACGCGCTGCAGCACCTCGGCCTCGGGCAGGAGCAGCTCGGCCGTGAACGCCTCCGGCGCGACGGCGTCGTGCACCGAGAACGGCCCGACCTCCGTCCGGCGCAGCGCCGCGCAGTGCCCGCCGAGCGCGGCGGCGAGCGACCGGACGTACGTGCCCGAGCTGACGTGGACGTCGAGCGTCACCTTCCCGCCCGCATACGCGATGACGTCGAGCGCGTGCACGGTCGACCGGCGCACCGGCATCTCCACCTCGACGCCGCGCCGCGCGAGCTTGTACGCGCGCTCACCGCCGATCTTCACGGCCGATGCGGCCGGGATCGGCAGCTCGACCTCTCCCCGGAGGGCCCCGAGCCGTGCCTCGAGCTCCGCCGCGGACGGCGGCTCCTGCCGCTCCACGACCTCTCCCTCCGGATCGCCGGTCGACGTCCGGCAGGTGAGATCGACCTCGGTGAGGTACCGCTTGTCCAGCCCGACGAGCCACGGAGCCAGTTTAGTTGCCCTTCCGGACAACAGCAGGAGCAACCCCGTCGCGAAAGGGTCGAGCGTGCCGGCGTGCCCGGTCCGCGCGCCGGTCAGCCGCCGGATCTGCGCGACGACGGCGAAGGAGGACGGGCCGCCCGGCTTGTCGACGAGCGCGACGCCCGCGGGCTCAAGCGCGCGAGGCGGCACGTTGCTCGAGAAAGCCCAGCCGGATCTGCTCGACGATCTCCTCCAGCGGCAGGTCAGTTGAGAAGCCGGCGGCCTGGCGGTGGCCGCCGCCTCCGAAGCGGCGGGCGATCGCCGAGACGTCGAGCTCGTCGATGCTCGAGCGCAGCGACCCCTTGTGCGCATGCGCGGCTTCGTTCAGCTGCTCGCGGATCAGCACGGCCAACTCGGCGCCCTCGACTGCCCTCAGGTAGTCGATGATCCCCTCGGAGTACGGCTCCGCCGCGCCCGCCTCGGCGAAATCGGTGCGCACGAGGTGTGAGACGACGATGCGCCCGCCTTCCAGCACCTCGGCCCGGTCGAGGGCGCGCGCGAGCAGCTTCAGCTTCGCGAAGTCGACCGACTCGTAGACCTGCTGGAACACGGCATGGATGTTGGCCCCGGCCTCCACCAGCTCGGCCGCCAGCCGCAGCGCCTTCGGCGTCGTGTTCGCGTACTGGAAGCGGCCCGTGTCGGTGACGAGCGCGATGTAGAGAGGCTCCGCCAGCTCCGGGGTCAGCTCGATCCCAAGCTCCTGCAGGAGGTCGCGCAGCACCTCGCCCGTCGACGACGCGTCGGCCACGATCAGGTTGAGGTCGCCGAAGCGCGTGTTGTCGTGGTGGTGGTCGACGTCGAGGACGAGCGGCGCCCGCGCCACGGCCGCGTCGTCGCCGATCCGCTCCGCCTTCGCGCAGTCGACCGCGAGCAGCACCCGCTCGGCCGCGTCGGCGGGTGCTTCCCGCGCGAGGTCGCCGAGCGACATGAAGTCGTACTCGGCCGGCAGCGGTGTCCTGCCCGGTAGGTACATGACGGCGTCCTTGCCGAGGTGCCGCAACGCGAGCGTGGCCGCGAGCAGCGAGCCCAACGCGTCGCCGTCCGGGTTCTCGTGAGTCACGACGAGGAAGCGGTCGTGCTCCCGCAGCGCGTCCGCGATCGCCTTCAGGTCAGTCGTCTGCGTCATCGTCGTCCGGCGCGAGCTCGTCGATCAGCCTGGTCATGCGCACGCCGCGCTCGACCGTGGGATCGTACTCGAAGGTCAATTGGGGGGTTCGTTTCATCCTCAGCTCGCGCGCGAGCCTCGACTGCAGGACGCCGTGCGCAGCCTCGAGCCCGAGGAGGCTCGCCTTCCGCTTGCGAGCCGAGCCCAGCACGCTCACGTAGACCGTCGCGTGCCGCAGGTCGGAAGCGGTCTCGACCCCGGTCACCGTGATGAGGCCGATTCGGGGATCCTTGAGCTCGGGGACCGCGTCGGCGAGCACCTGCCTCACCGACTCGTTCACCCGGCGCATCCGCTCGCTCATGACGAGGCAGGCTAGTGGCACTAACGAATCACGTCGAGGACGAGCGGCCGCGGCTCGGGCTCGTCGCCGACCTCGTACGCCCCGAGGAGGCGGACCTCGGCGGCTGCGGCTCCGGCCTCGTCTCGCGCGTGAATCTCGGCCAGCGGCTCGCCGCGCTCCACACGATCTCCACGCTTGGCGTGGCAGACCACGCCGACGGAGTGGTCGATCGGCTCCCCGGCGACCTCCCGTCCCGCGCCGAGCTCCATCGCCGTGATCGCGATCTCCCTCGCCCTCAGCTCGCGGACGTAGCCGTCCTGCGGCGCCTCGACAGACCGCACGAACGGCGCGATCGGCAGCCGAGCCGGATCGGGATCGCCGCCCTGTGCCCGCACCCAGCGGTCGTACGCCCGGAGCGCGGAACCGTCCTCCAGCGCGGACTCCGCCCGGCGCCTCCCCTCCTCCTCGTCCACGTCGAGATCCGAGAGCGCGAGGAGCTGCGCCGCCGAGTCGACGATGAGCTCGCGTAGGTCGGCCGGCCCGCGGCCGCTCAGCGTCTGCCACGCTTCCCGCACCTCGAGCGCGTTCCCGACCGCGTGGCCGAGCGGCTGATCCATGTCGGTCAGCACGCAGACGACGTCCAGCCCGGCCTGCTCGCCGAGCGCCCGCATCTCCCGGGCGAGCTCCCGCGCCTCCTCGACCGTCCGCATGAACGCGCCCTCGCCGACCTTGACGTCCAGGACGACCGCGCTCGCGCCCGCGGCGATCTTCTTCGACATGATGCTCGCCGCGATCAGCGAGACCTGGTCGATCGTGGCCGTCACGTCCCGCAGCGCATAGAGCTTCTTGTCCGCCGGGACGAGGTCGGCGGTCTGCCCGGCCACCGCGATCCCGATCTTCCGCGTCTGCTCCACGAGCTCGTCCGTCGTCAGCTCGACCCGGAACCCGGGAATCGACTCGAGCTTGTCGAGCGTCCCGCCCGTATGGCCGAGGCCGCGGCCGCTCATCTTCCCGAAGGGAACGCCGCACGCGGCGACGACGGGCCCCACCGCGATCGTGATCTTGTCGCCCACGCCGCCGGTCGAATGCTTGTCGACGACACGGCGCCCGAGCCGGGCCGCGAGGTCGACCCTCTCCCCGCTCGCGACCATCGCATCGGTCAGCGCGTACGTCTCGGCGGGGGTCAGCCCACGGAACCACACCGCCATGAGGAAGGCGGCCGCCTGGTAGTCGGGGATCTCGTCGCGCGCGTAGGCCGCTACGAGCTCGCGCAGCTCAGCCGCCGGAATCTCCTCCCCGTTCCGCTTCCGCTCGATCAGCTCGACCGCGTGCACGGCGCGAGCCTAGTCCTCGGGATCGATCACGAGGCGCTCCGCGAGCGCCACCTCCCACTCCTGCCCGCGCAGCCACCGCTCGGCGTCGTCCAGCAGCCGCTCGACTCCACGGTGGTCGCGGGCGACGCAGGCCGCCGTGATCCTGGCCCGCTGCCAGACGTCGTGATGATCTACCTCGGCCACCGACGCGCCCACCCGGTTCTGCAGTTGCGCCTTCGCCGAGCGGAGGTAGTGCCGCTTCTCCTTCAGCGAATGCGCCTCGGGAAAATGGAGCTCACAGGTGAGGATCCCGACCCAGCCACTGGGCATCTGGGAAACGCTACGCGTTTCCCAGATCTGAGAAGGAACTGCGCCAACGGGAGCCACTGGGCATCTGGGAAGCGCGCTTCACACGCCCGGTTCCGTCGCGGGCGAGCATGCCTACGACGTGCACGCCCGCTACTCCGCGGCGGCGTAACGGGGTTACGCCGCCGCCTCGACGCCAAGTGGGTTCGAACGCTTCGACCAGAGTGCGGTCCAGGGCCGGAGGCTAAGACACCCACGTAGCGGTGACTTTGCCGCAGGCCGCACCCGCGCTCGCCGCCGGCCTCCGCCGCGCGCGAGCGCGCAACACGAGCCTCCGCCCCGCAGAGCAAATCCAACAAACAGCACGGAGCGGGCCGGAAACCGCGTTTTCCCGCCCGCGCGGTTCGGTCATCCCACCGCGGAAACGCGCACCGTTTCCGCGGTTCTACGAAGGTGCGTCGTCGAGGGAGGTTCGCTCGACTTCGCGGGTCTCGAAGACCTCGAGGACGTCGCCGACCTTGACGTCGTCGTAGTTCGCGAGGTGGATGCCGCATTCGAAGCCCTCGGCGACCTCGCGGGCGTCGTCCTGGAAGCGCTTGAGCGAGTCGATCGTCGTCGTGTAGATGACGGTGCCGTCGCGGATGACGCGGACGTCGGCGCCACGGCGGATGACGCCGTCGGTGACCATGCAGCCTGCGATCGTGCCGACGCGCGAGGCCCGGAAGGTCTCGCGCACCTCCGCCTCGCCGATCGTCTCCTCGGTCGTCACGGCGGCGAGCTTGCCGACGAGCGCCTGCTCGATTTCCTCGGTGAGCTTGTAGATGACGTCGTAGGTGCGGATCTCGACGCCCTCGCGGGCCGCGAGCGCCCGGGCCTCGGCGTTGGGGCGCACGTTGAACCCGACGATGAGAGCGTCGGAGGCCGAGGCGAGCATGATGTCGTTTTGGGTGATCGCGCCGACGCCTTCGGCGATCACGTTGAGCCGCACCTCCGCGTGCTCGAACTTCGACAGCTCAGACACGACCGCCTCGACCGAGCCGACGACATCCCCGCGCACGACGAGGTTGAGGTCGGAGACCTCCCCCTCCTGCAGCTGCTCGTACAGGTTCTCGAGCGAGACGCCGCCGCTGGGACGGACGGCCGCGAGCTGCTCGCGGCGGAGCCTCTCGCCGCGCCGGTTCGCGAGCTCGCGCGCCTCGCGGTCGTTGGCCACCACGCGCGCCAGCTCACCCGCGGCGGGCGGCTTGTCGAAGCCGAGAATCTCGATCGGGTCTCCGGGCCCGGCGCTCTCGCGCCGCTCGCCCCTGTAGTCGAAGAGCGCCTTGACACGGCCGTAGGCGTCGCCGGCGACGACCGCGTCGCCGACCCTGAGCGTGCCGCGGTGGACGAGCATCGTCGCCACCGGCCCGCGCCCGACGTCCAGCCGCGACTCGATGATCGGCCCGGATGCCTCCGCGTCGGGGTTCGCCTTGAGGCCCTCGAGCTCGAGGTCGGCCACCAGGAGCACCTTCTCGAGCAGGTCGTCGAGGTTCTGCTGCGCCTTCGCCGAGACCTCCGCAAACTGTGTCTGGCCGCCCCAGTCCTCGGGCTGGAGGCCCTCCTGCGCGAGCTCGCCCTTGACGCGATCGACGTTCGCGTCGGCGAGGTCGATCTTGTTCACCGCGACGACGATCGGCACGTCGGCGGCCTGCGCGTGCGAGATCGACTCCTTCGTCTGCGGCATGACCCCGTCGTCGGCGGCGACGACGAGGACTGCGATGTCCGTCACCTTCGCCCCGCGGGCGCGCATCGCCGTGAACGCCTCGTGGCCGGGCGTGTCGAGGAACGTGATCTTGCGGCCGTCGACGTCGACCTGGTACGCGCCGATGTGCTGCGTGATGCCGCCCGCCTCCGTGGCGACGACGCGCGCGTTGCGGATCGCGTCGAGCAGCGTCGTCTTCCCGTGGTCGACGTGGCCCATGATCGTGACCACCGGCGGTCGCGCCTGCAGCACGTCCTCGGGGTCGTCGAACGCCTCGGGCTCCTCCTCCTCGTCGGCGGCGTGCTTGATCGTCACCTCGCGCCCGAACTCGGTCGCGATCAGCTCGACCTCCTCGTCGGCCAGCGACGCCGTCTGGGCCTTCATGACGTTCACGCCCATCAGGAACTTCATGATGTCCGAGACCTTCACGCCCATGGCCTGCGAGAGGTCGTGGACGCTGACTCCGGACTCGACCGAGACCGGCCCGGTCGGCGGCGGCGCCGGCGGGCGCGGCTCGCGCCGCTGGCTGTCCTGGCGGGCCTGCCGCTGCTCGCGCGAAGGGCGTTGCCCTCCCTGGTCGATGACGACGCGACGGCGGCGTCCCGGCGGCCCTCCTCCGCCGCGGGGGCGGAGCGGGCGATTTGGTCTGTTGCCTCCGTTAGCCATGGCTCTCCCCAATGTACTTTCGCCGCGCGGCGACGGCTCGGCCGGCGCCGCTTGCAGCATCAGTGTAAAGACGTCGCAGCTCCGGTCCCACGCGCACCTGCCGCCGCAGGACGCGGGCGAACGTGCCGCGCGTCGCCGCGCGCTCGAAGCACGCGACGCTGCGGCACGTGTAGGCGCCACGGCCCGGCTCGGTGCGGCCGGCGACGAGATCGCCGTCGCGGGCCGTGAAGCGGAGCAATTCGCGCTGCGGCGCCCGCCGACCGCAGCCCGCGCAGGTCCGCAGCGGCTCCGCGCCTACGAAGGCTCCTCCTCGGGGTGCTCGACCGGGATGCCTGCAGGGACCTCTTCCGGCTCCGCGACCTCGGCCTCGACCGGCACCTCGGGCTCGTCACCGTTGACCGCCTCGACCTCGACCTCGTTGGCCTCTTCGGCGACTTCGTCGGTCTGCTCCGCCTCGGCAGGAGGCGGCCCTGCGACGTAGTCGCTGCCGGTGCCCTCGAGCGCCTGGTGCGCCGGGACACCGCAGAAGCGGGAACCGGGCAGCGCGGCGTTCGGGCAGCGCTTGCCGTTGGCGAGGATCGCCGAGCAGCGGCCCGAGAAGTCCTCCGCGCCCTCTTCGCCTCCGCCGTAGGCCGCCTCGGCCTCCGCCTGCGCGAACTCGGTGTCGCTCTGGATGTCGATCTTCCAGCCGGTGAGGCGCGCGGCGAGGCGGGCGTTCATGCCCTCCTTGCCGATCGCGAGCGCGAGCTGGTCGTCGGGGACGACGACGGTCGCCTCGCGGCCCTCGTCGTCGAGGTAGACCTCGCGCACGCGCGCGGGCGAGAGCGCCTTCGCGACGAAGCGCGCAGGCTCCGGGTTCCACGGGATGATGTCGATCTTCTCGCCGCGCAGCTCCGAGACGACCATGCGGACGCGGGAGCCGCGCGGGCCGACACAGGCGCCGACCGGGTCCACGCCCTGGGCGTGCGACTCGACCGCGATCTTCGAGCGGTAGCCCGGCTCGCGGGCGACGCCGCGGATGTCGACGAGCCCGTCCGCGATCTCAGGCACCTCGAGCTCGAACAGCGTCTTGATCAGCTCCGGGTCGCGGCGCGAGAGGATGACCTGCGGGCCCTTCGTCCCCGAGCGCACCTCGGTGATGACCGCCTTGATGCGAGAGCCTTGCTCGTAGCGCTCGCCGTCGACCTGCTCGGAGCGCGGCAGCAGCGCCTCGACCTTGCCGAGATCGACGAGGACGTTGTTCCGGTCGCCGGCCTGCTGGACGATTCCGGTCACGACCTCCGTCACGCGGTCGATGTACTCGTCGTACATCATCCGCCGCTCCTCCTCG
>JBJMKE010000022.1:0-16245 GCA_045806005.1 Gaiellaceae bacterium | reverse complement strand
GGTCAACTTCGAGACCATCCACGCCCACGAGGTCGTCGCCGAGCGCCACGGAACCGCGGGCGAGCTCCGGGCGGAGCTCGACGGCGCCGGGCACGGGCCCGCCGGCCACACCATCCTCCGGGACTGGCTCCGCTCCTAGCGAGGGGCGGCGCGCGTAGTGCCGCCCCTTCTCTTTCGCCTCAGCTCGAACCGGTTCTCCTCTCCGCGCCAGAGCCGGGCGAGGTTGGCCCGGTGGAGGAAGAAGACCCCAAGGCCGGCGGCGCCGCCGAACGCGATCACCGGCCACGGATAGCCGAACAGCCACGCCCAGAGCGCAAGTGACGCCGCGGCCGTGACCGACGCGACCGACGCGTAGCGCGTCAGCCCGAAGACGAGGAGCCAGACGCCGGCGGCGGCCGCGCCCACGAGCGGGGCGACCCCGAGGAAGGCGCCGCCGGCCGTGGCCACCATCTTCCCGCCTCGCTGGAAGCCGAGGAAGATCGGCCGCCAGTGCCCGACCATCGCGGCCGCGCCGGCGAGCACCCCGGTGCCGTGACCCACGGCCACCGTCGCCGCGTATGCGGGCACGAACCCCTTCGCAGTGTCGAGGAAGACCGCGGGCAGCCCGAGCCGGGCGCCGTAGACACGCCAGACGTTCGTCGCGCCGACGTTGCCGCTTCCCTTGCTGCGGATGTCCTCGCCGCGGAAGACCCGCACGAGCCAGTAGCCCCACGTCAGCGAGCCGAACAGGTAGCCGGCAGCGACGAACGCGGCGGTTTCCACGGCCTGTCCCGCTAGGAGGGGATGCCGTACTGCTCGACCCAGCCGTTCACGACGTCCCAGTCGAGGTTGGAGAAGAACGCGTCGATGTAGGAGGCGCGGTCGGTCTGGTAGTCGAGGAAGTACGCGTGCTCGTAGACGTCGAGCGCGACGAGCGGCGTCGCGTTCCAGACGGGAAACGTGTTCTGAGCGTCGCCGATGTAGTTGAACAGGCGGCCCTCGTCCCAGTCGTACGCCGTCCACGCCCAGCCGCGGCCGGCAATCCCCGTCGCCTTGAGGTCGGCGCGCCAGGCGTCGACCGAGCCGAAGTGGCGGCCGACGAGGTCCCCGAAAGCGCCGTCCGGATCGCCGCCGCCTCCGCCGAGATGACCGAAGTAGAGCTCGTGGTTCTTGATCCCGCCGATCGCGAACGAGAGATCGACCTTCAGCGCCCGGAGGTCGGAGAACGCCTGGTTCGCGGCGTCGAGGTCGACGTCCGCGAGCCGGCCGAGGATCTCGTTGCGCTTGGCGACGTATCCCTCGTAGAGCTTGTAGTGCGCCTCGACCGAGGCGCGGGAGATCCCGTCGAGCTCGTACACCTCCGGCCGCAACGGGCGCGGGGCGATCTCCTCGAACCTGAAGGCGAGCGTGGACACGAGCGCGGAGCATATCCTCCGTCGCAGAAGCGCAGCTGTCGAAAGGAGCCGACCTGATGGCGTTCGAATTGCCGGAACTGCCGTACCCCTACGACGCGCTCGAGCCGCACATCGACGCGGAGACGATGCGCATCCACCACGACCTGCACCACGGGGCCTACGTGACCAACGCGAACGCGGCGCTCGAGGGCACCGGGCTGGCGAACGAGTCCGTCGACCAGGTGCTCACGAACCTCGACTCCCTGCCCGAGGACAAGCGGGCCGCGGTTCGCAACAACACGGGCGGGCATGCGAACCATTCGATGTTCTGGCAGATCATGAGCCCGGACGGCGGCGGCGAGCCGGGCGGCGCCCTGCGCTCGGCCGTCGAGGACGCCTTCGGCTCGTTCGACGAGCTGCGCACCGCGGTCAACGACGGCGGCGTCAAGCGCTTCGGCAGCGGCTGGACCTGGCTCGTCTGGGACGGCACGGGCCTCTCCGTCTACTCGACGGCGAACCAGGACTCCCCGATCATGCAGGGCGACGTCCCGCTGCTCGGGATCGACGTCTGGGAGCACGCCTACTACCTCAAGTACCAGAACAAGCGCCCTGCCTACCTGGAGGCGTGGTGGAACGTCGTCAACTGGCCCGAGGTGGAGCGGCGGTTCGCGGAGGCGCAGACGTCGTAGGGGTTGCGGAGCCCCCGCGAGGGTGCTGCAATCCAGCCGAGGGGCGAGATGCGTAAGAACAGTGGCGACATGGAGATCGCTCTCGAAGTCCCCCACCTGCGGGCCGTGCCTTCCGCTGACCCCGCCCCCACGCTCGACTCGAGCGACGCCGACCTGCTCGCCCGCGTCGGCGAGGGCGACCGTGAGGCCTTCGAGCTCCTCTACCGGCGGTACGTGAGGCCGCTGTTCGGCCTCGCCCTGCGGCGACTCGGCGACCGCGGCCATGCGGAGGACGCGGTCCAGGAGGCGTTCGCCGCAATCTGGCGCTCCGCCTCGACGTACCGGCCGGAACGCGGCGCGGCCGGCGGCTGGCTGTACACGGTCGCCCGCAACGCGATCGTCGACCGGCTGCGCCGCAACGGGCTTGCCACGGACGCGGAGCTCCCCGAGCTCGCCTCGTCCGAGCCCGGGCCTCCTGATCACGCGGAGGACTCGTACGTCTCCTGGCGGGTGCATCGCGCCCTCGAGGAGCTCCAGCCGCGTGAGCGCGAAGTGATCGAGCTCGCCTACTGGAGCGGCATGTCGCAGAGCGAGGTGTCCGACTATCTCGGCCTCCCGCTGGGAACCGTGAAGACCCGGACGCGGAGCGGCCTCGCGCGGCTCGCGTCCCTGCTGGAAGGAGAAGAGCTTTGAGCCCCGACTTCGACGAGCTCGTCGGCACCGAGACGACCGGCGCCGAGCGGACGCGGCTGCGGGAAGCGCACGACCTGCTCCTGCGCGTCGGGCCGCCGCCGGAGCTGACGCCGAAGCTCAAGGCAGGGCCGAATCCCGGCGTGGCCCGGATGCAGCACCGGCGGCGCGCGGTGAAGCGGCGCTCCCTCGTGCTGCTCGCGGCGGCGCTCTCGATTGGGGTCGTCTTCGCGGCCGGCTACGCCGTCTCGAGCAACCGCGGCGGGAACGGCACCACGATGGTCGCGAGCCTCGAGCTCAAGGGCACGGCGGCCGTCCCGGACGCACAGGCGACGCTCGACGTCTGGCAACGGCGGGACGGGAACTGGCCGATGACGCTCAGCGTGAAGGGCCTGCCGAAGCTGCCGCCGCGCACCTACTACGAGGTCTACCTCTTCCGCGACGGCCACCCCTGGGCCTCGTGCGGGTCGTTCGTCGTCTCGGGCAAGTCGAGCATGTTGAAGGTGTCGCTCAACGCGCCCTACAAGCTGCACCAGGGCGACAGCTGGGTCGTGACGCGCCAGACGGTCGGCGACGAGCCGGGCCAGACGGTAATGCGCCCCGTCTCGGCCTAGCTCATAACATCCGGCTCGCGACGTAGCCTCCTCTCCCCGTGGCCGCAGTGACCGAGACACCCGCGATCCCGAGCGACTACCGCCCTGTCCTCGACCACGGGTTCGTCCGGCTGGACGCCGCCATGGCCGACGACCTCTCGGTCGTGAACGCAGCGCGCGTCTCGTTCGCCCGGCACAAGGACGCGATGGACACCTCGGACGAGGGGCTGATCCGCTTCCTGATCCGCGAGAGGCACGGCACGCCCTTCGAGCACAACAGCTTCCGCTTCCACGTCCGCTGTCCGATCTTCGTCGCGCGCGAGTGGTTCCGGCACCGCATCGGCTCCTTCAACGAGTTCTCGATGCGCTACGCGAAGGCGACCGACGACTTCTACGTGCCGGCCCCCGAGGACGTGCGCTCGCAGGTGGGTAAGCCCGGGGCGTACACGTTCGAGAGCGTCGAGCCGGAGCTGGCGGAGTCGACGCGCGAGACGCTCGAGTCCGTCTACCGCACGGCGTACGCGGCCTACGAGGAGCTCGTCGAGGCCGGGATCGCCCGCGAGATCGCCCGTTGCGTGCTGCCGGTCGGCGCTTACACCGAGTTCTTCTGGACGGTGAACGCGCGGGCGCTGATGAACTTCGTCTCGCTGCGGGCAGCCGACACCGCGCAACGAGAGATCCGCCGGTACGCGGAGGCGGTCGAGTCGTTCCTGGCGGAGAGGATGCCCGTGACGTACGAGGCCTTCGTCGCGAACGACCGCACTGCGCCGTAGACGTCCGCGTCGGCACCTCGGGCTGGTCGTATCCGAGCTGGCGGCCCGGCTTCTACCCGGCGGGGCTCGACCCGTCCGGCTTCCTCGCCCACTACGCGGAGCGCTTCTCCACCGTCGAGCTGAACACGACCGGCTACCGGCTGCCCGCGGAGGAGCAGTTTCGGCGCTGGGCCGAGCAGGTGCCCGACGGGTTCGAGTTCGCGCCCAAGCTCCCCGGTGAGCGCCCGCGTGTCGTGGCCGAGTTCGAGGGCCGGGTGCGCCGGCTCGGCGACCGGCTCGGTCCGATCCGGATCTCGCTCAAGTCGAGGCGGGACGAGGGGATGCTCGAGCTCCTGCTCGGCTCGCTCGATCCCTCCCTGCGGCTCGCGTTCGACCTCGAGCACCCGTCGTGGGACGGGATCGAGCCCCGGCTCGCCGAGGCAGGCGCCGTCCGCGTGGACGACCTCGAGCATCCGGCGCCGTTCCGCTACCTCCGCCGCCGCGAGCCGCCGGACGCGGCGTTCGCCGCTGCGGTCTCGGCCGCGCGCGAGCCGGTCTACGTCTACTTCCGCCACGAGGACGAGCCGACGGCGCCGGCCCACGCCGCCCGCCTGCTCGAGCTGCTCTAGGACGCGGCCCGCAGCGCGGCGGCACGCATCTGCGCGATCTTCAGCGACGTGCTCGCGTCCCGCGACCACGTCGGCCACGAGTAGGGCGTCGACGTCTTGATGGGGCAGCCGATCGTGCAGCCGAGCTTCGGCGAGAAGAGGCCGGAGAGCAGCCGCTTCACCACGGCGGCGCCATGCCGGTGGCGAACGACGTTCAGGATCTCCCAGTCCTCGATCCCTTCGCGCAGCACCTCGAGCCGCGCGCTCGGGATCGGGCCGGTCCTGCCGGGATAGATGAGGACGTAGGCGCCCCCCTCCTTGTCGTTCGAGACCAGTGGGTTGCCCTTGGCGTACGTCGTCGTCCCCTGTCCGTAGAGCAGCCCGGTGATGCCCTCGAGCGCCGTCCAGTCGACGAACATGCGCGAGTCGGCGAGGGGCTCACTGGCCGTGAAGCCGGGCGTGGAATGGGAGGCGGCGTTGTACTGGTACGCCCAGACCTGCTTGTGGCGGCGCCGCACGGCGTCGACGAACTTCAGGTTCTGCGTCGCGTGCGAGAGGCCGCGCCGCGACTGCGCGGGGTTCGTGTACTGGCCGTAGTAGCGGCTCGCGAGCACGACCCAGGCGTCCACGTCGTCCTTGCCGCCGTTCCAGAGGAACCGGTTCTGGGCCGTCGGCCTGCCGGTCACGACCACGTGGCTGCCCGAGAAGCACGAGTGAGCCGCCTTCGCCTGCCTGTCGACGACCCGGTAGCGCGCCAGCCCGGGCTCGTCCATCCCCCACAGGTACGAGTAGGAGCCGAGCCAGCCGTGCTTCTCCCAGAAGCCGCGCACCGAGCGCAGGTACGAGCACCAGGCCTGCGGCTTGAACGGCGACAGGTTCCCGACGTAGGTGCTCGGGCTCCAGCGGTTGTTCGAGATCGGGATCCACATCGAGGCGAACCGGCCCGGCCGGCCGGCGGCCGTGACCATCTGGTCCGCCTTGTCGAGCCACCAGCGGCGGTCGCTCGTGTAGCCGGACCCGGCGTTCGGGTTGCCGTAGCCCCAGTTGTTCGGCGAGAGACGGTAGGAGGCGAAGAAGCCGAAGAGCCCGTCGAGGGTCGACTCGGGGGCGACGCCGTAGAGCTCGCTCGCCTTGGCGCCGTACGACTGCGGCGAGAAGTTGAAGGCGGTGAGCAGGCTCCCCGAGACCTGGTTCTCCCGCGGCAGCGTCACCGGCGAGACGGCGACCCTGAGGGGGACGGTGGTCGGAGTGCCGTCGGCGACGACCTGGACCGAGCCGCCGTACGTTCCGGCGGCCGTGCCGTACGGGACCGTGACCTGCAGCCACACCGGCTGGTTCGTGTGCTCGGTCGCCCGCGAGGAGCCGTCCCACGGCAGCAGCGCATCGGGCACGGGCCTGCCGCCGACCGAGACGTAGTGCGCGAACTTGAGCGCGAGCTGCAGCGGGCCGACCCCCGCCGATCGGATCGCGACGCGCTGCGCCCCGCGGACGAGGATCGTCGCGTCGTCGACTCCGCCGACCGGCATCGCGAGCGACACCGACGAAGCGGCGTGCGCGGGTGCGGCCGACGAGGCGGCGAACGTCGTCCCCGACGGATAGACGCCGACCGTCGCCTGAGCCGTGCGCGCGGCGCCTGCCCCCGCGCTGAGGCAGAGGACCACGACAACGAGAATGACCAGCCGCACGACCCGTTCCATCGGCATCCGTTTTGTAGCACGCGTCCCTCAGAAGGGGGCAGCCGCGCCGAGATGGCGCTCGTACGCGCGACTTCCGACGATGTCGGTCAGCTCGGAGACGGCGAGCCGCACCTCGTCTTCAGTGTTGTAGAAGTGCGGGCCCAGGCGTATCCCGCCGACCGGATCGGGGCGGAAGTCGCAGACGATCCCGCGCTCGCCGAGCTCGCGGTGGCAGGCCGCGTGGTCCGGCGTCGAGACGGTGACGGTGCCTCCGCGGCGCTCCGGCTCGCGCGGCGAGACGACCTCGAGGCCGACCTCGTCGCAGAGATCGAACAGGAGTTGCGTGAGCGCGAGCGACCGCTCCCGGATCGCAGGCACGCCGACCTCCTCGATCACGTCGTAGCCGGCGGTCGCCGCGTAGAGCGCCGGGACGTTCGGCGTGCCGGTGAGGAAGCGACGCGCGCCGGCCGCATACTCGAGCTCGGGCTCGAAGGCGAACGGCCGCGTGTGGGCCTGCCAGCCGACGAGCGTCGGCTCGAGGCGCTCGGCGACGTCCGGGCGCACGTACAGCCAGCCTGCGCCGGGCCCGCCGCAGAGCCACTTGACGCTGCCACCGACGGCGAAGTCGACGTCGAGCCCCGTCAGGTCGAACGGGACGACGCCGGCCGACTGGTAGCAGTCGAGCACCACGTACGCCCCCACGTCGTGCGCCCGGCGGACGATCGGCTCCACGTCCTGGATCTCGCCGTTCTTGAACAGGACATGGCTGATCGGGACGAGGAGCGTCCGCTCGTCGATCGCCTCGACGATCGCGGCGGCGGCGGCGACCGCGACCACGTCCAGCGAAGGCTGCGCCTGGTAGAGGTAGCGCACCGAAGGGAAGTTCGCTTCCTCGTAGACGATGCGGTTGCGCTCCTCCGTCGGCCGGAAGCAGGAGAGCACGATCGCCTCCGCGACCGTCACGTTCTGGTGCATGACGATCGAGCCCGGCGGCGCGCCCATGATCCGGCCGAGCTGGTCGCCGACCGTGACCGGCATCTCCCACCAGCCCTCCGCCCACGCTCGGATGCCGCGCTCCCGCCAGGTGCGCGCGTACTCGCGCAGGCTCTCTTCGGCCGCCGCGGGCATGGCGGCGAGCGAGTGGTTGATCAGGTAGGTGCAGGTGGCGAGGATCGGGAAGCGGTCGCGGTACTGCGCCGGGTCGATCACGCGCGCGACTCCAGCACCGCGTCCTCGATCGCGTAGTCGACCATCCCCTCGAGGTACGTGCCCTCCCAGCTGCGGCCCTGCTCCAGCTCGCCGACGAGCCACTCGCACGTCTCGCGCACGGCCTCGGGATACGTCGTCACGGGCCGGTACCCGAGCTCCCGCTCCGCGGCCTCCATCGAGACGACGAAGGGCCGTGAGGATGGCGCCCCCCACGGGTTGTCGACGGCATCGTCCGGCAGGAGGACCGGCTCGAACTCGTGCTCGAGAGCGTTCCCGACCGCCTCGCAGATCTCGAGCGTCGTCGGCGGGTCGGGGTCGCCGCAGTTGAGGGCGCGGTCGCCCGGCTGTGCGGCCGCGAGGCGGATCAGCTCCGCGAGGTTCGCGACCGACGTCGTGTGGAAGCGGCTCTCGCCGTTGAAGGCGAGCGCGACCCGGCGCCGCCCGTCGTGGGCGCGCTTGACGAAGAAGAGCTCGCGCGGCAGCTTCGCCCCCGGGCCGTGGATCGCGCAGGCGCGGACGAGGGTCGACGGCAGCGGGCCCTCGAAGAGCGTCTGCTCTAGCTCCGCCTTCCGCGTCGAGTACGTCTCGTCGCCGGGCTCCGCGGTGCGCTGCGTCTCGAGGATCGGGACGGGCATGTGCGGGGTCTCACCTTCTCCGTCGAGCGCCCGGCCCTCGTCGTCGGCGTAGACCGAGGCGCTCGAGACGACGACGAGCGAGCCGACGAGCCCCGCGAGCCCGTTGAGCTGCTCGCCGTGCTCGCGCGTAAAGGCGACGGTGTCCAGAACGACGTCGGCGCCTGAGCCGAGCGCGGCCCGCAGCTGCGCGTCGTCCGCCCGGTCGGCCACGCCCGCCTCGACGCCCAGCTCCGCGAGCCCGTCGGGCAGCGTGCCGGAGCGCGAGAGCGCGACGACATCCCAGCCGTTCGTCGCCAGGGCGCGCGCCGCCGCGCGGCCGATCTGGCCGGTGCCGCCGATCAGGACGGCCCGGGGCACTAGAGCTCCTCCACAGGGCGCACCTTATGTCGCGCCGCGAAGAGCGCGACGAGGGCAGCCGCGAGGACGATCGCGCCGGCGATCTCGAGCGCGAGGTGGACGCCGTGCCCCGCGGAGTCCTCGGCCGCCACGAGCACCGTGGCGACGATCTTCAGGTGCCCCTTGGCGAGCGGGCTGTTCTCCGCGGCCTTGATGTTGCCGCCGGTCGTCACGAACTGGATCACGATCTGCCGGAACTGGACGGGGATCCCGAGCTTCACGAGCTTCTCGGTCAACCCGCTCGTGAGCTGGGCGTTGACCACCGCGCCGAGTGCGGCGACCCCGAAGACGCCGCCGAGCTCGCGGCTCGTGTTCACCGTCGAGGCGGCCATGCCCGACTCCTCGGGACCGACGAGCGTCAGCACCGCCTGGGTCACCGAGACGAGCGCGATGCCGAAACCGAGCCCGGCGATCGCGAGCGGCCAGGCGAGGTCGGCGACGCTCGTCGTCGCGCTGAGCTGATGGTCGGTGAGCAGGAGCCCGGCCCCGGCGAGGGCGCAGCCGAGCACCATCGGCACCCGTGGGCCGGCGCGGGCGGTCCAGCGCCCGGCGATCGGCCCGGCGACGATCATCGCGACCGCGAGCGACGTGAACACGGCCGCGATCTGGTAGCCGGAGAAGTTCGAGATCAGCTGCAGGTAGAGCGCGGTGAAGAAGAAGACCGAGAAGACGGCGAGATTCGTCGCGAAGGCGACGACGTTCGCCGCGGTGAAGGTCGGGTTGCGGAGGAACTCGAGCTTCAGGACCGGGTCCGGGGAGCGCCGCTCGATCTCCACGAACGCGACGACGAGCACGGCCGACAGCGCGAACAGCAGGACGATCCACCACGTCCCGTAGCCCTGGTTCTCACCCTCGATCACCGCGAAGGTCGCCGCGAGGATCGCCGAGGCGCCGGTGACGAGGCCCGGCACGTCGAGCTGCCGGCCCTCCGGGTCGCTGCTCTCGGTCAGCGTGACGGCGGCGGCGGCGAAGCAGACCGCGCCGAGGCCGAGGCTGAACCAGAAGATGCTCCGCCAGCCGCCCGCGCCCTCGACGAGCACGCCGCCGAGCACGGGACCGAGCGCGAGCGCGAGGCCCGAGACGGCCGCCCAGACGCCGAGAGCGCGTGCGCGCTCCCGGTGCTCGGGATAGACGTGCCGCAGCACCGAGAGTGTGCCCGGCTCCGAGGCCGCGGCCCCGACTCCCATCACGACCCGGGCGGCGATCAGGATCCCGCTGGTCGGTGCGACCGCGGCCGTCACGGCGCCGGCGCAGAAGATCGCCACCCCGCCGAGCATCACCTTCTTGCGGCCGAACAGGTCGCCGAGGGTGCCGCCGGTGAGCATCAGCGCCGCGAAGGCGAGCATGTAGCCGTTGACGATCCACTGCAGGCCGGGGACGCTGACGCTGAGCGACGACTGGATGTTCGCGAGCGCGACGCTGACGATCGTGTTGTCGAGGAATGTGAGGAAGAGGACGGCGCAGACGGCGGCGAGGGCCGCTCCGCGCGCGTGACGCTCGCGCACCGCGGCGATCGCGCTCATGCGGGGAACCTACGACTTCTTGTGCAGGCAGACGACGGGAGTCGTGCCGCTCAGGGCGACGAGCTTGCACAGGCTCCGGTACCCGACCTTCCAGCGGCCGTCCTGCCGTACCGCGGTGCCCGTCTGCTGCGGGAGGGCCGACCCACCGAGCTTCACGGTGTAGGTGACCTTCGCCTTGTTCGCGCCCTGCAGCGTGACCGTCCCGACCGTCGCGGTGACGTTCTTCGCCAGCGGATTGCTCGCGAAGCTCTGCACGACCGACTTGAACCGCGGTCCGTCCTGGAGCACGGAGATCCGGTCCGAGAGCGACGACTTGCCGGAGAAGAACTGCTCGTAGGCGTCCTTGATCTGCCCCTGGGCGAGCCGGCTGCGGTGGTTCGAGCTGCCGCAGGCGGCGAGCCCCAGAGCCACGAGCGCGAGGACGAGCGCGAGCCGTCTCACGCGCGGAAGCCTATGCCTTCTGCAGCGTGCGCAGCCCCGGCCCGACGTACCGCGCCGAGGGGCGGAAGAGCCGGCCCGTCCGCTTCTGCTCGAGGATGTGGGCCGACCAGCCCGCGACGCGCGAGCAGGCGAACATCGCCGGCGCCAGCGGCGGCGGGACCTCGGCGACGTCGAGGACGAGGGCCGAGTAGTACTCGACGTTCGTCTTCAGCGGGCGGTCCGGCTTGCGCCGCTCCAGCTCGGCCAGCGCCGCCTCCTCGAGCCGCTCCGCGATCTCGATCTGCGGCGACCCGAGCTCGCGTGCGGTCTGCTTGAGGATCCGCGACCGCGGATCCTCCGCGCGATAGACGCGGTGCCCGAACCCCATGATCCGCTTCCCCGCGTCGAGGGTGTCGCTCACCCACTTCTCCGGGTCGCCCATGGCAGAGACCTCGTCGAGCATCGGCTTGACGTACGCCGGCGCGCCGCCGTGGAGCGGGCCGGAGAGGGCGCCGACCGCCGCGGAGAGCGCGGCGCCGCAGTCCGCCCCCGTCGAGGCGACGACGCGCGCAGTGAACGTGGATGCGTTCACGCCGTGCTCGGCCGTGCAGATCCAGTACGTGTCGATCGCCTTGACCGCCTTGGGATCGGCGTGCCCGCGCCACTGGAGCAGGAACCTCTCCGCCGCCGTCTTGCCCTGCTCGACGGTCTCGGCCGGAACCTCGTCCTCGTGCCCGTCGGCCAGCCGCGCCGAGCGGGCGACGATCGACATCATCTGGCCCGAGATGCGGCCGAGGTCCTCGCGCGCCTGGTCGTCGGAGATCTCGTTCAGCTTGCCCAGCCCCCACAGGCCGGATAGCCGCGCCGTCTGCGCCTGGAGGTCTGCCGGCGCCCGCCCGGTCATGCCCACGGGATCGAAGGGCTCGGGGAGCGGCATGCGAGAGTGGATGTCGTCGTCGACGAGCAGGCCCCAGATGTTCTCGTACGGGTACTCGCCGATCAGCGGCTCCACGTCGACGCCGCGGTACCGCAGCGTGCCGCCCTCGCGATCGGGCTCCATGATCTCGGTCTCCACCGCCACGACGCCCTCGAGGCCGGGTTTGAAGTCGTTGCTGCTCATACCTGTATCTCCTCCAGCTCGATCTCCTGGCCGGCGCCGCGCTCCCTCGCTGCTGCGAGCACGAGCGCAGCCGCAGCGAGGTCCTGGACGGCGACGCCGACCGACTTGTACAGCGTGATCTGCCCCGGCGCGGTGCGGCCCTGGGCCGTCCCGGCGACGATCTCCCCGAGCTCCACGACTCCGTCCCGGCCGCGCGGCTCGAGCTCGGGCGCGCCGGCGGGAAGCGGAGCGAAGGCCGAGTCGCGCTGCTCGACGACGACCACGTCCGCACGCTCGACGATCGCCGGGTCGAGCTCCGAGCCGCCGGCTCCATAGCCGACGGAGCTCACGTGGGCGCCCGGGCCGAGCCATTCGAGGCGGACGACCGGCTCGGGCGAAGCCGTGGTCGCGTGAACGATGTCGGCGCCGCGCACGGCATCCTCGAACTCGCCGCGACCGGCGACCCGCACCTCGGCGAAGTCGCGCGCGCGGGGAAACATCTCCTGGGCCGAGCGCGATTGCACGCCGGTGCCGAGGATCGCGAGCACACTCGCGTCGGGGCGTGCCAGGAGCCGCGTCGCCAGCGCCGCCGCGGCCGCCGTGCGCATGGCCGTGATGTACGTCCCGTCCATCAGCGCCGTCGGCGTCCCCGTAGCCGGGTCGAAGAGCGCGATCAGCGCCTGGTGCGTCGGCCGGTCGCGGTTGCCGGGGAAGAGCGTCACGAGCTTGCAGCCGAGCCCGCTCGACAGCGCGTAGGCGGGCATCGCCCCGAGGATCCCCGTCTCGCCCGCGAAGGCGCCCATCCGCGGCACGAGAGAGGCTCGGCCGGTCGAGAGCTCGGCGTGCGCGGCGGCGAGCGAGTCGAGGAGCGCGTCGAGATCGAGCAGCTCTTCGACCTCGGAACGGGTCAGAACCAGCATCTCCGCCGGACGGTACTCCGCTTCACCGCTCCTCCGCTGTGGCTTCGCGCACGAGCACGTCGAATTCGCCCGCCCTGCCGGTGACGCGAAAGCCGTGTCCCTCGGCGACCCGGCGCGACCGGCCGTTCCAGCCGAAGATGGACATCCGCAGCCTCGCCCGCGGGTTCCGCTCGGTGACGTAGTCCAGCACGGCCGCGACGAACGAGTGGCCACGGCCCTGCCCCACGAGGTCCGGCCGCATCCCGTAGCCGACGTCGACCGTCCCGGGCTCGTCCTCGACGCCGGGAACCCGCGCCTCGGCGCCGACACAGCCGAAGCCGACGAGCTCGCCGTCGTCCTCGACCGCGAAGAAGCCCCGGTCGACGCCGAGCGCGCCCTTCACGTCGTACGTCGCGTAGCGGTCGGCGTAGCGCCAGCCGAGAGGGCGCTCTGCCTCGTCGACGGTCAGCTCGCGCGCCAGCACGTGCGCGTCAGCCGAGCAGCGTCACGAACCAGTCGGGCCGGTGCTGCGCGTCGAGCGAGAAGAGCAGGATCCGCTGCCACTGGCCGAGGCAGAGCACTCCGTCGGAGAACGGGATCTGCTCCGAGCGCGGCCCGAGCAGGAACGCGAGCAGCCGCTCGCGCGAGTGGAGCGAGCCGGGAACGAGGCGCTCGAGCAGCGACTCCAGATCCTCGAAGAAACCGGTCTCCCGCTCCTGCACGCGCACGAGCGAGAGCTCGCCCGCCGTGTGGAGGTACGCGATCCCGGACGCGACGTCCGCCGCTGCGACCTCGCGCGAGACGTCGTTCGTGATGTCCATCACCGACAGCGACGGAAGAGCCGCGGCGATCGAGTAGGGGACTTCGATGCTCGTCATGCCTTCGCGACCTCCTTCGGCAGCCTGAAATGGACGTCCTCCTTCGCGACTTCGATCTCCTCGGGCAGCGCGTACCCCGCCTCGGCCAGCCGCGCCGCCGTCGTGCGCACGAGCTCCTCCGGAGTCGAGGCGCCCGCGGTGAGGCCGATCGTCTCGTGGCCGTTCAGCAGCTCCTCGTCGAGCGCGCTCTCGCCGTCGACGAGCGTCGCCTCCGCGCCGGCGGCCTGGGCGACCTCGACGAGCCGCTGCGCGTTCGAGCTCGTCTCGGAGCCGATCACGAGCACGAGCGAGGCGCCCTGAGCGACCATCGCCTTCACCGCGTCCTGGCGGTTCTGGGTCGCGTAGCAGATGTCGTCGGCGTGCGGCCGCCGCAGCATCCCCAGGTGATCCTCGAGCGCGTCGACGATCGGCGCGACGTCGTCGAGCGAGAGCGTCGTCTGCGTGACCACCGCCACCGGCCTGTCCGTGGGGAGCTCGAGCGCCTGCTCCGGCGACTCGATCACGACCGTGGAGTCGGGCCGCTCACCGAGCGTCCCGATCACCTCGACATGGTTCTTGTGCCCGACGAGCGCGACCAGGTGGCCGCTGTCGGCGTAGCGCCTCGCCTCGGCGTGCACCTTGTTCACGAGGGGACAGGTGGCGTCGACGACCCGCAGGCCGCGCTTCTGCGCGTTCTCCTTCACCGCCGGCGCGACACCGTGGGCGGAGAGGACACAGATCGCGCCGGGCGGGATCTCGTCCTCGGACTCGACGAAGACCGCGCCGAGCTTCTCCAGGCGGCGGAGGACGTGGTCGTTGTGGACGATCGCGTGGCGGACGTAGACCGGCGGCCCGTACTCCTCGAGCAGCCGCTCGACGATTTCGATCGCGCGGTCGACACCGGCGCAGAAGGAGCGAGGCGCCGCCAGGAGGACCCGGCCCCTCACGTCGCGACCGCCTGTTCGAGCGCCTTCAGCGCGCGGAGGGCGCCGCGGATCGAGCGCACCGCGTCGGCCCGCTGCGTCGCGATCCAGCGGAGCAGCCCGAGCACGTTCGTGCGGCCGTCGGCGTGCACCGTCGTGTCGAGGCCCTCGACCGTGCTCGACGCGTCGTCGGAGATGGCGCGCACGACGCCGGCGAGCCGGCCGCTGCGCGCGAGCGTGCCGCTCTCCATGTCCACCGCGTCGGCCCCGCTCGCGGCGCGCAGCCGGTCGCGCTCGGCCGCGTCGTGGACGAGCCCCGCCCAGCCCAGGAGAACGCCGGCGCGGGCGCCGCGGGCGCCGAGGCCCGGCCCCTCCCAGAGTGTCGCGCCCGTCTCGTCGACCACGCGCGTCGCGTCGAGCACCTCGCCGACCTGCAGGCCGCCGAGCGAGCCGGCGACGCCGAACGATACGAGACGGCCCTCGGGAACGCCGTTCGCCACGCCGACGCCCACCCGCACGGTCTCGAAGCCCGCGCGCCTCGCGACGCGCTCCTCCGCCGTCGTCGCGACGACGAACGTCAGCCCGTCAGCGTCCACGCCAGGCTCCGTACCGTCTCCTTCAGGCTCCTCGAGGCCTCGTACGCGGCCGACGGCTCGAAGCCGCAATGGATGCCGCAATGCTCGCAGCGGGGGTCGTTGCCCGGGCCGTAGGCGTCCCACTCCATGCCGTCGAGCAGCGCTTCGTAGGTGGGAAAGATGCCGTCGGTGAGGAGGTAGCACGGGCCCTTCCAGCCGTACGGGTTGCGCGTGATCGAGCCCCACGGCGCGCAGGTCAGGTCGCGCTGGCCGGTGAGGAAGTCCTGGTAGATCGGCGACGCGATCCAGCGGTAGCCGTGCTTCTTCGTCGCCGCCCGGATCGCCCGGAACTTCTCCTCGTGCTCGTCCCGCGTCATCGTCAGCGCCGGGTCGATCTGCGAGTACTGGTAGCCCGGCGCGACGAGCATCCCGTCGATCCCGACGTCGTCGGTGAGGTAGCGCATCATCTCGATTACGTCGTCGACCTCGGTCTCCTTGAAGATCGTCGTGTTCGTCGTGACCCGGAAGCCGCGGGCGCGCGCCGTCTTGATCGCGTCGATCGCGATGTCCCAGAGCCCCGGGTAGTCGCAGACGTAGTCGTGGATCTCGCGCATCCCGTCGAGGTGGATGACGAAGGTCAGGTGGTTGGAGGGCTCGAACCAGTCGAGGCACTGCTCGAGCCGCAGCGCGTTCGTGCACAGCTCGATCGTCTTGCCGAGGTCGAGCACCTGGGTGACGACCTCGTCGATGCCCTTGTAGACGAGCGGCTCGCCACCGCAGATCGAGACGACGGGAGCGGGGCACTGGACCGCCGCGTCGACGCATTCCTCGACCGACAGGCGGGCCCGGTTCGACTCGTACTCGCGGATCTTCCCGCAGCCGATGCACGCGATGTTGCACGCGAGGGTCGGCTCGAGCATCAGGACGAGCGGATAGCGCTCGCCTTTCCGCTGCTGCGAGGCGACGTACTTGCCGATCTGGACCGTCGATGCGATCGGGAACTTCATCCAGCCAACCTTTCTCTCAGTCGTCCCAGTGCCAGAAGAGGAAACGTGATGCGGTAGAGGTGGTACCGGATCATGAAATCCAACGGGAACCCGGTCCCGGTGAAGTGCTCCTCCTCCCAGTCGCCGTCCGTGCGCTGTGCGGCACAGAGATAGTCTGCCGCTCGCCGCGTGCTCGAATCTTCAGCGTTTCCTGCGGCCACATAGCCGAGTAGCGCCCACGCCGTCTGCGACGGAGTCGTGAACTCCGCCCGGCCGCGCCAGGCCGGGTCGCCGTAGGAACGGATGTCCTCGCCGAAGCCGCCGCTCTCCTGCTGGACGGAGTCGAGCCAGGCGACGGCACGG
>JBJMKE010000021.1:0-7633 GCA_045806005.1 Gaiellaceae bacterium | reverse complement strand
CGTCGTGCGGCCGCGCGTGCTGGTCTGCCTCGGCGCCACCGCCGCGCAGTCGCTACTCGGCCGCCAGTTCCGCGTCACGAAGCAGCGCGGCGAGTGGATCGACTCCGACCTCGCCGACCATGTGACGGCGACGATCCACCCGAGCGCCATCCTGCGCCAAAGAGACGAGGAGTCCCGCCACCGAGAGATGGAGGCGTTCGTCCAAGACCTGAAGCTGGTCGCCAGGGTGCTCTAAGCGCCCCGAAGCAAAGAGCCACAAGGGCCGGAGGCTAAGACTCCCGCGCAGCGAGGACTTAGCCGGAGGCCGAACCGCACTCGCGCCGGCCTCTGCCGCGCGCGAGCGCACGACACAAGCCTCCCGCCCAGAGCCATCCAACAAAGACAGCACGGAGCGTTCGCGAGACCGCGCTCTCGCGAACGCGGAGTTCCGTCTCACCGCAAGCGAAGCGTCAGCTTCGCTCGCGAGGCTTTAGTCGCCCCAGTCGAAATCGCGTGCGCCGCCGGTGCCCCAGAACGCGGACTCCTCGGCCGGCACGGAAACGGTTGCCTCGCGCGTCTCGGCCGTGACCTCTTCGATCTGCTCGTGGCCGGGCCAGGCGCGGACGTCCTCGAGGCTCTCGTCGCTGAAGTCCGGATCGACGCCGTCCATCGTCTCCTCGATCCTCGCCTGCGCCTCGCTCTTGAAGAGCGGGTGGTTCACAAAGGGATCCGTGTCGCCCTTGTAACGGGCGATCGGCATCGTGTCGTCGAGCCGCGCGTTGCGCTCTTTCAGGTCAAGGTGATCCTTGATGACCTGCGTGAAGATAGACGGTGTCTCTACCGGCATAGATCGTCCTCCCGTTGGTGGTGCTCGTCGTCGGCGGGCATGATAACGGGGATTGCGGCCGCTTTCCGGTGGGAGAGTGTCGAAATCTCCCGGCGCCGCAGGACGTGAGGGCGACGGATGGGCCCGATCTGCTTGGATTGAGCCATGGCCCGAGGCTTCCGCAGGTTCCGCCCCACCCCGTGGGCTCTCACGATCGCGGCGTGGGACATCTGGCGCCGCCTCCCCCCGGAGCAGCGCCGCCAGCTCCTCCTGCTGGCGCGGAAACACGGCCCGAAGCTCGCGTCCAAGGCTGCCAAGTCGGCTCGCCGCCGCGGGGGCTACTAGCCAGCTGGCTAGCTAGAGACCGAGCGCCGCGCGGATGATCCTGTCCTGCTCGCGCAGGTGCGCGGTCGGATAGCCCTCGCTCGGGCTGGCGCGCCAGGGCCGGCCGATGTACAGGAGCGGGACGCCTTCCGGCTTCGTCTCCTCGAGGCGGTGCCGGATCGCCCGCCACGCCCCCATGTTCTGCGGCTCCTCCTGCGCCCACACGACCTCATGCAGGTTGGGGTAGCCGGCGAACAGGGCCTGCACCTGCTCGACCGGGAAGGGGTAGAGCTGCTCGATCCGGGCGACGGCCACCCCGGCCGCGTTCGCGCGCTCCTCGTGGCCGGCGATGTCGTAGTAGATCTTCCCCTGGCAGAGGACCAGCCGCTCGACCTGCCCGCGGTCGGCGGCGGCGTCGTCGAGAACCGCCCGGAACTCGCCGCTCGCCAGGTCGTCGAGCGTCGACCCCGCTTGCTTCAGCCGCAGGAGGCCCTTCGGAGTCATGACGACGAGCGGGCGCGCCGTGGCGTCGAGCGCCTGCCGCCGCAGGAGGTGGAAGTACTGCCCCGACGTCGTGCAGTTCGCGATCCGGAGGTTCTCCTGCGCGGCAAGCTGGAGAAAGCGCTCGAGCCGTGCGCTCGAGTGCTCCGGCCCGTTGCCCTCGTAGCCGTGCGGTAGGAGCAGCGTGAGTCGGGACGACTCCCGCCACTTCGACAGTCCCGCGGAGATGAACTGGTCGATGATGATCTGCGCGCCGTTGACGAAGTCGCCGAACTGCGCCTCCCAGAGGACGAGCACCTCGGGGGCAGCTGCCGCGTAGCCGTACTCGAAGCCGAGGCAGGCGTACTCGGACAGCGGCGAGTTGTAGATCTCGAAGGCGGCGCCCGCCCCGTCCAGATGCTGGAGCGGCGTGTACTGCGCCCCGGTCTGGGCGTCGTGGAGGACGTCGTGCCGGTGGGAGAACGTGCCTCGCTCGGTGTCCTGGCCCGTGAGGCGGATCGGGATCCCCTCCACGAGGAGGGAGGCGAACGCGAGCGCCTCGGCCTGGCCCCAGTCGATCCCGCCGTTCTCGAGCGTCTCGCGCCGGCGCTCGAGCTGCTTCATCAGCTTCGGGTTCGGGGTGAAGCTCTCGGGGACGCGAAGGAGCTGCTCGTTCAGCGAGCGGAGGCGGTCGGCGGCGACCGCGGTCACAACCTCGTCGCCCGTCGCGGCCGGGATGTGCGTGTCGTCGCGCGGCGGCGGCGTCGGCCGGCCGAAGGTCTCCTTCAGTGCCTCGTGCGCCTGGCGCAGCTCGGCGAGGACCTCCCGGTCGAGCTCGTCGGCCTGCTCCTGCGTCACGTCGCCGTCGGCGACGAGCCGAGCGGCGAACTGCTCGCGGGCGGTCGGATGCTGCTCGATCGCGGCCGCGAGCAGCGGCTGCGTGTACGCGGCCTCGTCCTGCTCGTTGTGGCCGTGCCGCCGGTAGCCGACGAGGTCGACGACGACGTCGTGGCCGAAGCGGCGCCGGTACGCGAGCGCCAGCCGGACCGCGGCGAGCGCCGCCTCCGGGTCGTCGGCGTTGACGTGGACGATCGGGATGTCGAACCCCTTCGCGAGATCGCTGGAGTAGCGCGTCGAGCGGCCGCTCTCGGGATCCGTCGTGAAGCCGACCTGGTTGTTCGCGATCAGGTGCAGCGTGCCGCCGGTCGAGTACCCGGGCAGCGCTTGCAGGTTGAGCGTCTCGGCGACGCTTCCCTGGCCGGCGAACGACGCGTCGCCGTGGATGAGGACGGGCAGCGCGACACTCGGGTCGTGGTAGCCCTGCCGCGACGACCGGTCGGTCTGCTCGGCCCGTGCGCGCCCCTCGACGACCGGATCGACCGCCTCGAGGTGGCTCGGATTGGAGACCAGCGTGATCGTGATGTCCCCGGCCTCGGTCGAGCGGCTCCCCTGGGCGCCGAGGTGGTACTTGACGTCGCCGCTGCCTCCCTCCTCGCTCGAGACGACCGCGTCGATCGTCCGCTCGCCCTCGAACTCGCGCAGGATCGTCTCGTACGGCCGGCCGACGACGTGGGCGAGGACGTTGAGCCGGCCGCGATGCGCCATCCCCACAACGATCTCGTGCGCGCCGCCGGAGGCCGCGAGCTCGATCGCCTCGTCGAGCATCGGGATCATCACGTCGAGCCCCTCGACGGAGAACTGCTTCTGCCCGAGGAACGCCCGCCGCAGGTAGCGCTCCATCCCCTCCACCCGGCTCAGGCGGCCGAGGAGGCGGACCCGCTCGTCGCGCGAGAGCCGCCGCCGGTAGCGGCCCGATTCGATCGCCTGCCGCAGCCACACGCGCTCCTCGTGGTCGGAGATGTGCTCGATCTCGTACGCGATCGTCCCGGTGTACGTCTCGAGCAGCCGCGGCAGCGCGTCGGCGAGCGTCTCGCCCTCGACGTGGAGGCGCAGCAGCTTCGCGGGGATGCGCGCCTGCAGCTCGGGCGTCAGCTTCGGGGTCAGGCGCTCGGGCTCGAGCGCGGGGTCGCCGGGCGGCTCGGACCCGAGCGGGTCGAGATGCGCCGCGAGATGGCCGTGCATCCGGATCGCCTTCACGAGCGCCATCGACGCCGCGACACCGCCGAGTAGCTCGGCGTCCTCCAGCGGCGCCCCGGTCTCTGCCGGCTGCGCCGCGACCGGCGCCGGGGGCGCTGGTGGCTCCGCGTGCTCCGCGTGCCCGTCCGTCTCGAACCGGGAAAGCAGCCTCGCCAATCCGGGCTGTCGCTCGAGCAGAACCTCCGGATGGGACTCGAACAGAACCCGCCACTCCTCGGGCACGGCACCGGGGTTGTCGAGGTACTGCTCGAGGAGCAGCGCTGCGTAGCCCGTGTTCAGACCGTCGACGTCGGCACGTCCCATGTCCACTTCCGTTGTAGCAGGGCCGGACGGCTCGTCTACCAGAGCGGGCGACTCGTCGCCACCGCGATCGTCATCCCCAGGAAGAAGCAGACGGTGCAGACGATCACGGCTGCCAGCTGGAGCCGGCGGCCGGGGCCGGCCATCGCCGCCGCGACGAGGGCGATCGCCCCCGCCGGCAGGATCAGCCGGATCGGGTGCCAGGCGAGGCCGATGACGGCGACGAACATCGCGATCGCCGCGAGGTAGCCGGCGACGGTCTCCGCCGTGCCATGACCCGCTCCCTCGTGCAGCGTCTCGCCGTCCGCGCTCAACGGTCGGCGATCCTATCGCCGCGTGCGAGCGCGGCGCGCGCCGTGCGGGCGTAGACCCGGGTCGGCCCGCCGTGCGGGCGCGGGGGCCGGCGGCGCGGAGGGCGGCGGAAGCGGTCGAAGCTCGGCGACGGCGGGTCCGGCGTCACGCGGACTCCGGCCAGGCCGCCGCGTCCCCGCCGCGGCTCCGCCTTGATCGCGTACCAAACCACGTAGCAGAGATAGGCGATGGGGATCTTGAGGATCACCATCAGGAACACGAGCTCCCAGAGCGTGTCCGGCGCCTTCACCGCCTTTGAGTGTACCCAGCCGGGTCGCAGCGTTAACGATTCCCGAGGGGAGGCAATAGCGAGTCCATGACCCACGACCAACTGCGCGCATTGATGGAACACGCCGAGGAGGCGGGCTGCATCAACTTGTCGGCGTTCACGCAGGCACTGACCGAGCTCGAGCTCGACGACGAGGAGGTGGCCTCGCTCTTCGAGCAGCTCGACGAGCGCGGGATCGAGCTCACCGACGACTGCAGCCTCCCGGACGTCACCGAGACGCACTTCTCGAACGAGACCGTCGCGGCGATGACGACCGATTCGCTCCAGCTCTTCCTCAACGAGGCCGGGCGCTACCCGCTGCTGACGGCCGCAGAGGAGGTCGAGCTCGCGAAGCTGATCGAGCGCGGCGACCTGCAGGCGAAGGACCGGATGATCAACTCGAACCTCCGCCTCGTGGTCTCGATCGCGAAGAAGTACCAGGGCCACGGCCTCTCGCTGCTCGACCTGATCCAGGAGGGGATCATCGGGTTGATCCGCGCGGTGGAGAAGTTCGACTGGCGGCGCGGCTACAAGTTCTCGACCTACGCGACCTGGTGGATCCGGCAGGCGGTGCAGCGGGGCGTCGCGAACAAGTCGCGCACGATCCGCATCCCCGTCCACATCGTCGAGCGAGAGCAGAAGATCGCGCGCGCCGAGCGGGAGCTGACCCTGACGCTCGAACGGCCGCCGACGGACGAGGAGGTCGCGCGGAAGGCGAAGCTCTCGGTCAAGCACGTGCGCGAGACGCGCGCCGCCGCGCGGGCGGTGGCGAGCCTCGACAAGCCGCTCGGCGACGAGAGCGGCACGGCCTTCGGCGACATCGTCGCCACCGACAAGGCGGACGTCGAGGAGGAGGTCGTCGTCGGCCTCAGCGAGCACCTGCTACGCAGGGCGGTTGCCAAGCTGCCCGACCGCGAGCAGCACGTGATCAAGCTCCGCTACGGGCTCAACGGCGACCAGGACCCGAAGTCCCTCGAGATGATCGGCCGCGAGCTGGGCCTGACCCGCGAGCGCGTCCGCCAGATCGAGACGCAAGCGCTCGAGCGCCTCGCCCGCGAGCGCGAGATCGCCGCTTTGGCGCCGGCCTGAAGAGCTGTGCTCTTCAGGCCGGGGGAAGCGGAACTGCGCGGGCCGGAAAGCGCGGTTTCCGGCCCGCTTCGTGCTGTTTTGCTTTGGGTTGCTCTGTGGGGCGGCGGCGCTCGGTCGTGCGCTCGCGCGCGGCGGAGGCCGGCGCGAGCGCCAGGTCCGGCCTACGGCTAAGCCCCGCTACGCGGAGGCTTAGCCTCCGGCCCTGGACCGCACTGTGGTCGAAGCGTTAGAACCCTCGCGTGCGCCCAGGCGGCGGCGTAACCCCGTTACGCCGCCGCGGACCTCGGGCGCGCGCAGTTCCTCAGCCCCCGCGCGAAGAGCGAAGCTCTTTGCGCGGCGCATGCGCAAGCTGCAACGCAGCTTGCGCAGCTGCCCCGAGGCGCCGGCCCGCTTCGGTCAGGCGGTACTCGACGTGCGGAGGGCGGGTGTCGAAGACACGCCGCTCGAGGATCCCCGCCTCCTCGAGCTCGACCAGGCGCGCCGCGAGTGTCCGCGGCGGGATGCCCTCGAGCGTCTGCTTGAACTCGTTGAAGCGAACGGCGCCCGCCTCGGCCGCGGCCCAGAGGATCGCGAGCGCCCAGCGCCGCCCGAGGAGATCCGCCGCGCGGGCGACCTCCTCGGGCAGCGGGCGACACTGGTTACACCGCATGGAGGCTCGGCTTCGCCTTGGGCTCGAGCGCGAGCGCGAGCACCTCGCCGAGCGTCATCACCGGGTGGAACCGCATGGCCTCGCGTACGTCCTCCGGCACGTCGTCGAGGTCGGCGCGGTTCCGCTCGGGGATGATCACGTCCGTGAGGCCGGCGGCGTGCGCGGCAAGCACCTTCTGCTTGAGCCCGCCGATCGGCAGCACGCGGCCCTGCAGCGTCACCTCGCCGGTCATGCCGACCATGTGCTTCACGGGCCGCTCGGTGAGCAACGACGCAAGCGCCGTCGTCATCGTGATCCCGGCGCTGGGGCCGTCCTTCGGAATCGCACCGGCCGGAACGTGCACGTGGAACGACTGGTTCGCAAAGGCGTCCTGCTCGATTCCGAGCTCGTCGGCGTGCGAGTGCACGTACGAAAGGGCGATGCGCGCCGACTCCTTCATCACGTCTCCCAGCTGACCGGTGAGGACGAGCTCGTTGCCGTTGCCGCCGTCCATCGCGGTGGCCTCGACGAAGAGGACGTCTCCGCCGGTGCCGGTCACGGCAAGACCGGTGGCAACGCCGGGCACAGCCGTCCGCTCCGCCGCCTCCTGGAAGAACTTCTGGCGGCCGAGCGCATCGCGCACGACGTCGACGTCGACCTCGACCGGCGCCTCGACCTGGTCGGCGGCGATCCGGGTCGCGGTCTTGCGGAGCACGGTGCCGAGCTCGCGCTCGAGCTGGCGGACGCCGGCCTCGCGCGTGTACTCGGAGACGACGACCTGGATCGTCTCGTCGGAAATCGAGACCTCGTCCTCGCGCAGCCCGTTCCGCTCGATCTGCCGCGGCCAGAGGTAGCCGCGCGCGATCGCCGTCTTCTCGTCGACCGTGTAGCCGTCGAAGCGGATGACCTCCATCCGGTCGAGCAACGGGCCGGGAATCGTGTCCGCGACGTTCGCGGTCGCGATGAAGAAGACCTCCGAGAGATCGAGTTCGACGTCGAGGTAGTGGTCCCGGAAGGAGTGGTTCTGCGCCGGGTCGAGCACCTCGAGCAGCGCGGCCGACGGGTCGCCGCGCCAGTCGGCGCCGACCTTGTCGACCTCGTCGAGCAGGATGACCGGGTTCATCGTCCCGGCGTCCCGCAGCGCCCGGACGAGCCGGCCCGGGAGCGAGCCGATGTAGGTGCGCCGGTGCCCGCGAATCTCCGCCTCGTCGCGGATGCCGCCGAGCGACATGCGCACGAACTCGCGGTTGAGCGCCCGCGCGACGGACTCGCCGATCGACGTCTTGCCCGT
>JBJMKE010000020.1:0-22285 GCA_045806005.1 Gaiellaceae bacterium | reverse complement strand
TCGGCGAGGTCGGAGTCGATCCACTCGCCGCGCTGCTTCGTGACGCGGAACTGGCGGCCGAGTAGCGACTGCGCGGCGGTGGCGCCGAGGCAGACCAGCACGCGCGGCCGCACGACGGCCAGCTCCGCCTCGAGCCACGGGCGGCAGGCTGCGAGCTCGCTCCAGCTCGGCTTCGCGTGGATGCGCCGCTTGCCCCGCGGCTCCCACTTGAAGTGCTTGACCGCGTTCGTGACGTAGGCCGCCCGCCGGTCGATGCCCGCGAGCGCGAGCCCCTCGTCGAGGAGGCGCCCGGCGGGGCCGACGAAGGGGGCGCCCTCCCGGTCCTCGCGGTCGCCCGGCTGCTCGCCGACGAACATCGCCACCGAGCGTGCGAGGCCGGCCCCGAACACCGTCTGGGTCGCGTGCTCCCAGAGCGGGCAGGCGCGGCAGGCCGCGGCAGCCTCCCGCAGCTTGGGGAGCGTCGGCCGCGGGGGGACGAGGTCGGCGGCGGAATCCGGCATCTCGGGCCGCTTTCCCTGGGCGCTCCGGGCGAAGCATCGGGTATGGCGTCCCTCGCGCGAGGGATTCGCGCAGAGGGCCCTGTACCGATGCTTGGTGCGTCCGCTGCGGTTTCCTCCGGAGGCGTCCAACAATGCAGTTCAACTCGAATCGATCGGGGGATCGGTGGTAGTGCGGCCGAGCCCGCTCAGGCTGCTCGACGGCGATTCCGCGCCGGGCGACGCCACCCTTGTCGACTCGTATCGCAAGCTCGCAGACGTCTTCCACGCGGTTCTCGCCGAGCAGAGCCTCGACGCGCTGCTCGTGCGCATCGCCGACACCGTCGGCGAGCTGATTCCGCACGACACGCTCACGATCTACGAGGGGGACGAGGCGAAGCGCGTGCTGAAGCCGGTACTCGTGCGCGACGTCTATGCCGACGAGATCATGCGCACGGTCGTCAGCTTCTCGGAGGGCATCACGGGCTGGGCGGTGCGGAATCGGGAGGCCGTCCTCTCGAACCAGGCCCACCTCGACCCGCGCGTCCGCACCGTGCCGGGGACGCCAATGGAGCCCGAGGCGCTCATCTGCGTCCCGCTGATCGCGCGCGGCACGATCAAGGGCACGCTCAACATCTATCGCGAGGGCGAGGGCGTCACCTTCAACGAGCTGGAGTTCGAGGTCGCGAAGCGGTTCGGCGACGCCGCCGCGCTCGCGCTCGACAACGCCGAGAGCCGCGCGAGGCTCGAGCACCAGGCGCGCACCGACTCCCTCACCGGGCTCTTCAACCACAGCGTCTTCTACGAGCGCCTGCTGCACTCGTTGCAGGAGGCCGCCGGCACGCACGTCCCGGTCGCCCTGCTCATGCTGGACATCGACGACTTCAAGCACGTCAACGACGTCCACGGCCACGCCGTCGGCGACGAGCTGCTCCGCTTTCTCGCCGAAGCGCTGCGCGCGACCATCCGGCCCGAGGACGTGGTCTGCCGGCTCGGCGGCGAGGAGTTCGCCATCGTGATGGTCGATTGCGGAAGCGAAGACGCGGTGCGCGTGTCGGAGAGGATCCAGAGCCGCCTCGCAGCCGTCGACTTCCCGGGCATCGGCCGGATGACCGTCTCGATCGGGCTCGCCCTCGGCCCGGAGCACGCGATGAATCCGCGCGAGCTCGCGGCGTGCGCCGAGGCGGCGATGATGACGGCGAAGGCGCACGGGAAGAACCGGGTCGTCCTCTACGACGCCGAGGAAACCGAACGGCCCGACACGCCGAGCCTGGCGCGCGACGTCCGCTCGATCGCGCACCTGAAGATGCTGCAGAGCCTGACCGGGAAGCTGAACCGGCTCAACGACGTGCGGGAGATCGGGGACGCGATCGCAGCCGAGCTCCGGTCGCTCGTCGACTACCACAACTGCCGCGTCTTCGTCTCCGACGGAGACGAGCTCGTCCCGGTCTCCTTCCTCGGAGAGCTCACGTCGACCGTCGAGTCCCTCTCCCTCGATCTCCTGCGCACCCGAATCGGCGTCGGCATCACCGGGCGCTGCGCCGAGCTCGGCGAGTCGATCGCCGTCGCCGACGCCGCGAACTGCGAGTTCGGACGCCAGATCGAAGGCACCGAGGCGATCGAGGAGTCGCTGGTCGCCGTGCCGCTCCGCTACGGAACGCGGGTCGTCGGCGTCATCGTCGTCTCGCAGCTCGGGCTGAACCAGTTCGACGAGGACGACGTCCGGCTGCTCGAGGTCCTCGCCGGCCATGCGGCGGTCGCCGTCGAGAACGCGCGCCTGTACGAGTCGGCGCGGCGGGAGGCGGAGAGCGCGACCGCGCTGCTGGAGTTCGGCCGGGAGCTCGCGACACTCGTCGACCTCGACGACATCGCGCGGCGGGTGACGGAGCTCTCCGCCGAGATCCTCGGCAGCCGCAACACGTCCTTCTACCTCGAGACCGAGGGCGAGCTGCGCCTGCGGGCCGAGCATGGGCACTCGCCCGAGACGGCCGCGGCGCTCGCGGCTCGCACCTTCCCGCGCGACACGGTCGACACCACCCTCGATCCCTGCGTGATCGCGCCCGAGTACTACGAGCCGCTGATCGGAGAGGCGCCAATCCCCGGCGCCCGCTACGCGATCGCGCCGTTCGAGGTCGACGGGCGAGCCGGCTGCCTCGTCGCTCTCGTCGAGCACGAGGACTTCAGCGAGCGCGAGCTACGGCTGCTCGGCGGCGTCGCGCAGCAGGCGAAGCTCGCGATCGCCAACGCCTCGAGCTACGAGGGGCTGGAGCGCACCTTCGTCACGACCGTCGAGGCGCTGGCCAACGCGCTCGAGGCCAACGACGAGTACACCTCGACGCACGCGCGCTGGATCACGGATCTCTCGCTCCGCGTCGGCCGTGAGCTCGGCCTCGAGGAGCCGTCCCTCAAGCGGCTCGAGCTCGGTGCGCTGCTGCACGACATCGGCAAGATCGGCATCCCCAGCGACGTGCTCTCGAAGCCGGGGCGGCTCACGGCGGAGGAGCGGCGCCTCGTCCAGACCCACCCGGAGCTCGGCGAGCGGATCATCAGCCCGATCGACCGCCTGGAGGACGTCCGGCCGATCGTCCGCCACTGCCACGAGCGCTGGGACGGGAAGGGCTATCCGGATGGGGTCGAGGGCGAGCGCATTCCGCTCGAGTCACGGATCATCTTCGTCTGCGACGCGTATCACGCGATGACGAGCGACCGGCCCTACCGGAGCGCGCTGAGTCACCGGGAGGCGGTGCGGCGGCTCGCCGAAGGCGCGGGTACCCAGTTCGACCCGACCGTCGTGGCCGTCGTGCTCGGCGTGCTCGACCAGGTCCGTCCCGAGAGCTAGCCCGTCCGCGCCAGCTCGGGCTCGCCGCCCTCGAGCGAGTGGGCGAGACGGCGGAAGGGGCCGTCGACCTCGAGCAGGTCCCGCTCGCTGCCGCGCTGGATGACCTGCCCGTTCTCGACGACGAGGATCTCGTCGGCGCGGCGGACGGTCGAGAGGCGGTGGGCGATGATGATCGACGTGCGGCCGTGCAGGAGCCGGTCGAGCGCGCTCTCGATCAGCACCTCGGTCGGGCGGTCGATGTTCGACGTCGCCTCGTCGAGGACGAGGATCCGCGGGTCGGCGAGCATGGCCCGCGCAATCGAGATCAGCTGCCGCTCGCCGGCGGAGAGCCCGGCGCCCCCCTCGCGCACCTCGTGGTCGAGCCCTCCCGACAGCCGCGCGGCGACCCGATCGACGCCGACTGCCGCGGCGGCCGCCTGCACCTCCTCGTCCGTGGCGTCCGGCTTGGCGAAGCGGATGTTCGAGGCGATCGTGCCGCTGAAGAGGAACGGGTCCTGGAGCACGACGCCGAGCTGTCGCCGGTACGAGCGAAGCTGGACGTCGCGCAGGTCGTGCCCGTCCACGCGCACCGCGCCCTCGTCGGGGTCGTAGTGGCGCCCGATTAGCCGTGCGAGCGTCGATTTCCCGTGGCCCGACTCGCCGACGAGCGCGAAGCAGGCGCCGGGCGCCAAGTGGAAGGCGACGCCGCGCAGGACCGGCTCCTTGCCGTACGCGAAGACGACGGAGTCGATCTCGAGGTCGCCCTCGAGGCGCGGCAGCGGCTCCGCTCCGGGCCGGTCGTGGATCTCCGGCTCCTCGTCGAGGATGGAGGCGATCTTCACCATTGCCGCGCCGGCCGACTGGAGCTGGCCGTAGACGTCGGAGAGCTCCTGCAGCGGCTGGAAGACGAGCTGCAACAGGTAGATCGCCGTGATCAGCGTCCCGATGGTGAGCGTGCCGTTCCCGTAGAAGCGCGAGCCGACGGCGATCACGGTGCCCATCGCGAGCACGCCGAGGAACTCGATCGACGGGAAGAAGACCGAGAAGATCTTCTGGACGTACGTCGACTGCGCGCGGTTGGCCTCGTTAAGCGCATCGAACTCGGCCTGGAAGCGGCGCTCGCGGTTGAAGGCCTGCACGACCGCCATCCCCGCCACCGACTCCGCGATCTGGGCCGTGACCGCGGCGATCCGGTTGCGCTGCTCGACGTTCGCCTTGTGCGAGACGCGCTGGAACCAGCGCGAGAGGATGAGCGCCGGCGGGAGGACGACGAACGCGATGAGGCCGAGGCGCCAGTCGGCGATGAGGAGTGCGATCACCGCCGCCGGCAGGAGGATCACGTTCGAGACGAGGGTCGGCATGCCCTGCGAGAGGACGTCCGAGACCGCGTCGACGTCGCTCGTGATCCGCGCGATGATCCAGCCCGCCTTCTGCTGGGAGAAGTAGCGGAGCGAGAGGTTGGTGAGGTGGTCGAACAGATCGCGGCGGAGGCCGATCACGACCGCCTGGCCGATCGTCGCCAGGCCGCGGATGAGGCGCGCCTGCAGGACCCAGCCCGCCGCGGCGACGACGAGATAGATGCCGACGATGATCGTCAGGTGGCGCTTGTCCCCGGCGGTGATGCCCTTGTCGATCGCGTTCCGGACGAGCAGCCAGCCGCCGGTCTGGGCCGCGGCGTTGCCGGCGCCGACGAGCACCATCAGGGCCGCGAAGCCCTTGCGCCCCTCCATGTACCTCCAGAGGCGCTTCATGCGGCCACCACCTCGTCCCCGAAGAGCTTGGCGAACTCTCCGCCCGCGCGCAGCAGGTCTGCGGGCGTGCCGGACTCCACGATGCGCCCGTCGATCAGCACGACTGCGCGGTCGGCGATCTCGACCGTCGAGAGACGCTGCGTCGCGACGAGCACCGTGCGGCCCTCGAGCGCGGGGCGGAGCCGCTGGACGAGCCGCCGCTCGGTCAGCGTGTCCACGGCCGACAACGGGTCGTCGAGCACGACGACGCGCGCGCCGGCGACGAGTGCCCGCGCGAGCGCCACCCGCTGGCGCTGGCCGCCGGAGAGGTTGACGCCGCGCTCGCCGATCAGGGTCTCGTAGCCGTCCGGCAGATTCGGCCCGAAGGAGTCGACGCCCGCCGCCTCGCATGCCGCGAGCACGCCGTCCCAGTCTGCGTCCTCGCGGCCGGCGGTGAGGTTCTCGCGCAGCGGCATGGAGAAGAGCACGGGCCGCTGGGTGACGAGCGCGACGTCTCTGCGCAGCTCGGCGAGCGGCAGGTCGCGCGTGTCGACACCGCCGACGAAGACCCCTCCGGCGGTCGGGTCGTAGAAGCGCGGCAGCAGATTGAGCAGCGACGTCTTGCCTGCGCCCGTGGGCCCGCAGACGGCGACGATCTCGCCCGGCTCGGCGACGAGGTCGAGGTCGTACAGCACGTCCACCTCTCCGCCGTAGGCGAAGCTCACCTTCTCGAAGCGGACGCCGAGTGGCCCGGTCGGCAGGTGGCGCGGGTCCTTGGGCTCGGGCAGCGGCTCGATGCCGTCGAGCCAGCCGAAGCTGCGGCCGGCCGAGGCGAGCGCCCGCTGCGCGAGGTCGAGGATCCAGCCGATCGCCTCGAGCGGCCAGACGAGCTGGAGCAGGAGCGTCTCGAAGAGGACGAACTCGCCGATCGTGAGCTCCCCGGCGATGACGGCGCGCCCGCCGAAGAAGACGACGGCGGCGATCGACAGCGCGGGCAGGTAGTAGAGCCCGGGCACGTGCTGCGCCTCGACGCTTGCCTGACGGAGCGCCGCCGAGCGGACGCCCTCCGCCCTGTCGCCGAAGCGCTCCCGCACGTCGTCCTCGCGCCCGAACGCCTGCACCATCTCGATCCCGACCACGGCCTCGTCGGCGGCCTCGGTCACGTCGCCCTTCCGCGCCTGCACCTGACGGGAGATCGGGGAGACGCGGTGCCCGAAGCGGTTGGCGACGTACCCGATCGGGGGCAGCGACACGGCCGCGTAGAGCGTCAGCTGCGGGTCGACGAGCGCGAGGACGATCCCAGCCCCGATGATCATCATCACGCTCTGGATCCCTTGCACGAGCCCCCAGCCGATGAAGTAGCGGATCGGGTAGAGGTCGTTCGTCGCGCGCGAGAGCACCTGCCCGGTCGCGTGGCGGTCGTAGAAGGCGCGGGGGTAGCGCAGGTAGGCCTGGTAGAGGAGTTCGCGCATCCGGGCCTCGATCCGGACGCCGATCCGCGCGGTCGCGTAGCGGCGGTTGAAGTTGATGGCGAAGCGCAGGCTCGCGAGCACGGCGATGCTCGTCAGGTACGGCCAGAGCGGCTGGGTGTGCGGATGGCTGGTGTCGATCGAGTTGTCGATCGCGCGCTGGATCAGGATCGGGATCGAGATCGAGATCAGCGTGTACATGAACGAGCACGAGAGCGCGAAGACGCCGAGCTTCCACTGCTCGCGCCAGAGCCTGAGCAGGCGCCGGAAGGTCGCCAGCATGCCGAGGTCGGGCGGATCGACGGAGTTCACGTACGTGGACATAGCTAGAGGCCCATCGCAGCAGTCCCCCTGCCGCGACGAGCAGACCGCCGACGATACCAGCGCAGGAGCCTGTAGCTCTAGCTGCGTTTCCTGAGCTGCGGGTCGGCGAGCATGCTGCGCCGGGCCTTCGCCTCGGCGGCCGGCTCGAGATCCGGGTCCGTCGGGGGCTGCGGCAGAGGTGTGGGCGGCGGGGGGTCGCCGTCGGGCTCGGGCTTGCGCTCCGGCTCGGGCTCGCTCGGGGCGGAGCCGCCGAGGCGGGCTCGCTCCTCCTGAAGCTTGATGCGCTGGCCGGCGAGCTCCCGCTCGACCTTCCGGATCGCCTGCTCGCGCTCGTCGAGCCGCTCCCGCTCCGCCTTGGCCAGCGCCAGCTCCTGACGCGCCTGCTCCTCGCGCTTCTGTGCCTCGGCCAGTGCGCGGTCGGCCTCGGCCGAGCGCCCGGTGTCGGCCGCGGAGGCCGGGCGCCGGCGCGTCTGCCGGCCGGCCAGCTCGAGCCGCAGATCCTCGAGCTCCTTCTCGCGCGCGGCGACGCGCTGCGCGTGCTCGCGCAGCGTGCGCTTCATGTGCTCGACCTCCTCGAGCGCCTGCTCGTAGCGGTTCCGCATGTCGGGCCCGTCGATCACAGAGGGAAGTGTGTCTTCGAAAGCGGCTGGTGGCAACCGGGATCGGTCCGAGGTCGATGATATGAAGCCCGTCGTGTCGGCGTACGACGACGTTGCGGATGCGTACAGCCGCGCGCTCGACCCCGACGGCGCCGGTCTGGTCGATCCCGTTCTCACCGAGTTGATCGGCGAGGTCGCCGGGCAGGAGGTGCTCTCGCTCGCGTGCGGCCAGGGTCAGGATGCGCGGCTTCTCGCGCGCCTCGGTGCCTCCGTCACTGGCGTCGATGTCTCCGAGGAGATGCTTCGCCGTGCCCGCGAGCACGAGGCCGCCGAGCCGCACGGGATCAGCTACCTGCAGGCGGACGCCCGGGACCTGGCGGAGCTCGCGGACGCGAGCTTCGACGGCGTCGTCTGCCACATGGCGCTGATGGACATCCCGGATCTGTCGCCCACGATCGGATCGGTCGCGCGCGTGTTGAGAGACCGCGGCTGGTTCGTGCTCTCGGTGGTGCACCCCTGCTACCACCCGCACGTCGAGATCGTGGACGACTACCTCCTCGATCACCGCTACGCCAAGCTGCGACCGCCCGATTGGCTCCCGCCACACGCGTATCACCGGCCGCTGGCCGCCTACGTCAATGGACTGGCGGAGGCCGGCTTCCGCATCGAGCGCGTCGTCGAGGAGCACACTCCGGGCAGGCCGGGAGACGCGGGCGGCGTTCCGGGCCTGCTCTACGCACGCGCCGCGAAGGCGACATGACTGAAACAACTCCGGTTCTTTCGTCATAAGTGGATAGGTGGCAGACGTCGTTGACCGGGAGGCCAGGTTTCGCCGCGTGTGCGACGCGCACACGGCGGCGGTTCTCGCCTACGCGCTGAGACGCACCTCGCGGGAGGACGCGGCCGACGTGGTCGCCGAGACCTTCCTCGTCGCGTGGCGTCGCCTCGACGACGTCGACGAGCGGACCGCGCTCCCCTGGCTCTATGCGGTCGCACGGAGGGTGCTGCTGAGCCAGCAGCGCGCGACGAGGCGGCAGCAGGCGATCGTGCAGCGCGTCGCCGCCGGGTTGCCCGAGGCGCCGGACACGCCGTTGGGGTCGCCGCGCGTTCTCGAGGCCCTCGCCGCGCTGTCGGAGGCCGAGCGCGAGGTGCTGATGCTCGCGGCCTGGGAGGAGCTCTCGAGCAGCGAGGCCGCCCGGGTACTCGGCTGCTCGGCGACGGCCTACCGGATCCGCCTGCATCGCGCTCGTAGGCGGCTGCGCGAGCGCCTCGACGACCGCCTCCAGCCACTGGTTGCTTCCGCCCGCTCCGAGGAGAGCCCCTCATGCTGAACGCACCGGAACTGGTCGAGCTGCGCCTGGCGAATCCTGTCCCGGTCGACGATGCCCGCCGCCTGGCCGACGAGCTCGGCCTTCCCGCGCGCGTCCTCGCCGCTCGGGGAGGCACGTCGGAGTCGCGGCGCAAGGCCCCGGCGCGGCCGCTCTGGGCGCTCGCGGCCGTCGTCTTGCTGGCCGCGGTCGTCGTCGCCACGCCCGCCTGGGGGCTCGTCCGCGGGGTCTTGCCGTTCTGGGATCAGCCCACGGCGCCGCAGTCGGTCCAGGTCCAGTTCTTCTCGCTGAATGCAGGCGCTCCCCCTGGCATGAGCCCACAGGCCGTCGCCGGCGAGACCCGCGAGGTCGGGCAGTTCACCCTTGGCGGATCGACCCGCACGCTCTGGGTCGCTCCCGCCAAGAACGGCGGCTTCTGCTCGCTCTGGCTGCCTGCCGGTGGCGGGGGTTGCAGCACCTCCGGGCATCCGCTCAGCACCGGAGCCTTGCTGCGGCGGGGTAGGCCGGCGTGGGTCACTGGTGACGTGATCGCTGCCGTCGTCGGCGACGTGGTCGTCAGGTTGAGCGACGGGAGCACGGTCCACCCGAGGATCGTCTGGGTCTCCGCTCCCATCGACGCCGGCTTCTTCGCCTACGACGTCCCGGCCGGCAGGCAGACGAGCCGGGTCCACGTGACGGCCGTCGACGCATACGACCGGAAGGGACGGCTCGTCGCGCACCAGACCTTCACGGACGGGCCGGCCGGGTGAGCGGTGGCCCGCTTCGTCGTTCGCCGCCTCCTGTGGGCGCTCTTCCTCTTCGTCGCGGCGACGCTCGTCACGTACCTGATCTTCTTCGTCGTCCCGGGCGATCCGGCGCTCATCGCGGGCGGTAGCGGCGCCACCGCGACGCCGCAATTCCTCGCTCACGTCCGGCACGAGCTCCACCTCGACCTGCCGATCTACCAGCAGTACTGGCTCTTCGTCTGGAACATGGTCCGGCACGGCTCGCTCGGCCACTCGTTCCGCAACGGCGCCTCGGTGCGGTGGGTCGTCGGCCAGGACGCGCCCGTCACCGCCTCCCTCGTGCTCGGCGGAGCCGTCTGCTGGCTCGCGATCTCGATCCCGCTCGGGATCCTCTCCGCTGTCCGCCGGCGATCGGCCCTCGACAGGGCCGGGATGGCGTTCGTCCTGGTGGGCGTGTCGGCACCCGCGGTCTGGATCGGCCTGATCCTCGCCTACGTCTTCGGCTTCGAGCTCGGCTGGACTCCGATCGCGGGCTACTGCAACTTCTTCCCGAGCCACCAGGCCGCCGACTGCTCGGGACCGGGCCAGTGGGCCTATCACCTGATCCTGCCGTGGCTGACCTTCATGTTCGCCTTCGCGGCCCTGTACGCGCGCCTGACCCGGTCCAGCGTGCTGGAGGCGATGACGGAGGACTACGTCCGCACCGCGCGGGCCAAGGGCGCGTCAGGCGGACGCGTGCTCGTCCACCACGTGCTGCGCAACAGCCTGCTCCCGGTCGTGACGATCCTCGGGATGGATCTCGGCCTGGCGCTCGGCGCCGCCGTCTTCACGGAGAGCGTGTTCAACCTGCACGGCCTCGGCTCCGAGCTCGTTACCGCGTCCCAGAGCGACGACCTGCCGCTCGTCGTCGGCATCGTCGTCTCCGCGACGACCGCCGTCATCGTCTGCAACCTCGTCGTCGACCTCGCCTACGCGTGGCTCGACCCCAGGATCCGGCTGGAGACCTAGGGGTGTGCAGGCTGCGCGGAGCCGCCGTTCGACTTCCGCCAGATGGCGCCGAGCGGTCTCAGTTGCCAATGGCCGCCGCGAGCGGCTCGCCTGCCCGCTGGAGCCAGGCGGTCGCGCCGAGTCGCTCGAACGTCCCGCGTGCTGCCGCCCGCAGGTGCAGGCCCTCGTCGCCTCCCACGAGCTCGGCGTGCTCGACCTGCGTCACCGCCTGCCAGAAGGGAATGCCGGCATCAGCGAAGAGCTGCGCGGCGTCAGCGAGACGTTGCGGATCTCGTTCCAGCCGCCCGTGCAGGCGCAACGACTGCGCCTCCATGAACCGAGGCCGCCGGCCGGCCGGGGTGTGGTCGATGCGCGCCAGCATGTCCTCGACATCGCGCGCGCGGCCCAGCGCTAACGCCGCTTCCGCTGCGTGCACCAGCGCCTGCTTCGCCTGCTGGTACGAGATTGCGCCTTCGCCGGGGACACTCGCGAGCGTCTTGAGCCCGGTGGCCAGCGCATCCTCGAGCCGTCCCTCGGCGTGCAGGAGGGCGGTGTCGGCGGCGAGGAACGACGACTGCTCCTGCACGTCCGGTGAGTCCGGTGGGTAGAGCTCTCGCACGCGCCGGGCCTCGGCGAGGTCCCCGCGCGCGATCTGGATCTCGACGACGGAGCTCAGGATGCTCAGCGTCACGCTCTCGTTGACCCTGTCCTCGGGGATCTGGGCAGCCGTCGCCAGGCACTCGTCCCAGCGGCCGAGCATGTAGAGCGGATACGTCGTCTCCGCGAGCGCGCCCCGCTCGCGCGGGCGGCTCCCACCACGCCGGCTCGCGTCGAGCGCCGAGTTCAGGTAGCCGAGCGCGTCGGCGTAACGGTCCTCGTGGAAGCACTGATCGGAGAGGTTGAAGTTGATCGTGTCGAGATGGTCGGTGAGGTCGCGCTCCTCGGCGAGCGCCAGCGCCTCGCGCAGGTAGGCGGTGGACACATGGCCATGGCCATCCGCACGCGCCAGCTGAGCCCGGGCGACGAACGCCTGGACGAGTACGTCGGCCGCGCCGAGCGACTCGCCGAGCTCGATCGCCAGCTCCACCATCTCCGTCGCGCGCGCGTCACCGGAGAAGATGTACCCGCCGGCAAGCCGCGAGACGAGCAGCGCCAGGTCCTCGTCCGGCTCGTCGTCCTTCAACAGCTCGTACGCGCTCTCGGTCATCGCAACCGCCTCGTCGAAGCGACCCCGCCAACGGACGACGAACGCGAGCCGGGCCGACACGCGAGCCGCCGCATGGGTCTCGCCCGCGCCTTCGTAAAGCGCTCGCGACCGGGTGAGCAGCTGCTCGGCCGCCTCGAAGTCGGCGGCTCCCTGCGCGGCCCAGCCGGCGTCGAAGAGCAGCTTCGCCTGCTCCAGGTCGTCGTCAGTCAGCCGGGCGGCCTGCTCGAGGTAACGCTGCGCCTCCCCGGAGGCGGCGAGCGACTGCGCGCGCGTCGCCGCGCGGACGACGGCGTTGCGGGCGCGGAGCCTCAACTCGCCGTCGTCGGCGTTGCCCGCGCTGTAGGCATCCACCAGATGGGCGGCGATCACCTCAACGACCTCGTCGTCCTCGGGGAACGTTTGCTCGAGGTACGTCGCCGCAGCGAGGTGGCGCGTGCGCCGTTCGCGCTTCGAGAGCGACTCGTAGGCGACGTGGCGCACGAGGTCCTGCAGGAAGCCGTATTGCCCGTGCTCCGGCGAGCGCGCGTCCGCCTGGACGCTGAGCACCTCCTTGCGCGTGAGCGCGGAGAGCAGCGGCTCGAGGTCCAGGGACGTCAGCCCGGAAACCGCCGCGAGGCCGGCTGCCGTGAACATCTTCCCCAGCACTGCGCCGTCCTGGAGCACGCGCTTCTCCTCCGGCGAGAGGCCGTCGAGGCGGGCTGCGATCAGCGCGTGAAGGGTTTCGGGCACCTCGAGCGCGCCGATCTCTCCGACCGGCTCGTACACGGACCCGCGTTGTGCAATCAGCCCCCGGTCGAGCAGCATTCGCACCGTCTCGACGGCGTAGAGCGGCACGCCCTCGGCCCTTGCGAGGATCTGCTCTCGCGTGTCGGCGTGGAGACCCGGCACGAGTCCGTCGAGCAGGTCCTCCATGGCCTCTCTCGGCAGCGGCTCCAGGTAGATCGACGTGAAGTTCCGATGTCCGGCACCCCAGGTCGGGCGGCGCTCGCTCAACTCGGGGCGCGCGAGCGTAACCACGAAGAGCCGGGAGTTGCGAGACCACTCGAGCAGGTACTCGACGAAGTCGAGCAGGCTTGCGTCGGCCCACTGCATGTCTTCGAACGCCAGCACGGTCGGGTACACGTCGGCCAGGCGCTCGAAGAAGAGTCGCCACGCGGCGAAGAGATCCTGGCGGTCGCGTGCGGCGTGATCCGCGAGACCGAGCAGGTTCGCCAAGCGGGGCTCGACGAACGCACGCTCCTCTGGGTCGGGGAGATGTTCCTCGACCGCGGCGCGCAACTTCTCCTGCGCGGTCGCGGCGTCGTCGTCCTCGGCGATCCGACAGCGCATGCGCACCATGTCGGCCAGGGCCCAGTAGGTGACGCCCTCCCCGTAGGAGAGGCAGCGGCCGCGATGCCAGTACGTCAGCTGTGGGAGTCCGTCGAAGTACTTGTAGAACTCCCATCCGAGTCGGGACTTGCCGATGCCTCCGATCCCGGTGACGGAGACGAGGTGCGCCTTGCCCCCCTCGGCGCACGCGTGGAACAGGTCCTTGATCTGGCGCAGCTCGCGGTCGCGGCCGACGAACGGCGCCTCCAGCCCCTGGGACTTCAGCGCTCCGCGGGCGCCGGAGACGATTCGCAGCGCGCGCCACACCTGCAGCGGAGCCTCCTTGCCCTTCACCGGGTGCGCGCCCGAGCTCACGTAGACGACCGTCCGCTCGGTCGCGCGTCGCGTCGCGTCGCCGACGAGCACCGTCCCGGGCTCTGCGAGCGACTGGACGCGCGACGCGGTGTTGACGAGGTCGCCGGCGACCATTCCCTGTCCCTCGGCGCCGACAGTCACGGCGGCCTCACCGGTCAGTACGCCCGCGCGCGCGCGCAGCTCCGGCGCACCGACTTCGTCGCCGAGCGCCGAGACGACGGCTACGAGGTCGAGGGCGGCACGAACGCCTCGCTCGGCGTCATCCTCGGTCGCGGTCGGCGCGCCCCAGACTGCCATCACTGCGTCGCCGATGAACTTCTCGACGGTCCCGCCGTACAGCCCGATCAGACGGCTGCATCGGTCGAAGTAGCTGGACAGCACTTCGCGTACGTCCTCGGCGTCCCGCCCCTCCGAGAAGCGGGTGAACTCGACGAGGTCGGCAAAGAGGACAGTGACGAGGCGGCGCTCGGCCGTCGGTGTCCCGGGTGCGGGGAGGTCGCCGGCCACGGTCGCTCCACACTCACCGCAGAACTTGTCTTGCTCCTCAAGAGCCGCGCCGCAGGACACGCATGCCACGGCGAGCCTCGTTCCGCATTCGCTGCAGAACTTCCGGCCAGTCGGGTGTTCAGTGCCGCACGCTGGGCAGCGCATCCCCCAACCCTACGGTGCGTAAGGTCGGAACTCCACCGCTGCCCACGGCGAGACGCGAGTGAGTCGGTGCGGCGGAAGACAGTGGAGCGTACCGGGATCGAACCGGTGACCTCCGGCTTGCAAAGCCGGCGCTCTCCCAGCTGAGCTAACGCCCCGGGAGAGCTTCAGTGTAGAGCGCGGTTCGGCTCAGGCGGCGCGCTCGAGCCGTTCCTCGACCCGCGCGCGGGCGACGATGTGGTCACGGTCGCCGAAGCGGAGCCTGGCCCGGAGAAGTCGGTGCTCGTCCCAGAGACTGTCGAGCTTCGCGTCGATCGCGTGGATCTCGGCCCGCACCTCAGGGTCATGGTGGTCGGAGAGCTTGTGCCAGAGCTCGGTGCGCTCCTCGCTCAGGCGCTCGATCTCCCCGTGGATGTCCTCGAGAGTTCTCATGCCGGCTTCAACGGGCGGGATGCCCGGGACATTCCGCGCGAATCCTCAGCGTTAGCGGAGGAAGTCCGAGACGAGTTCTCAGACGGCGGCGAGCGCTTCGCGGATCCGGTCGCCGACGGCGGCGAGCTCGAGCTTCTCGCCCGAGACCTCGTGGAGGAGCTCGTCGGCGGTCGGCTTCTGTCCCTCCGCCCACAGCTCGCGCAGCAGCGAGCCAGCCTCGCGCTGTGAGAACCACGCGTTGCCGAAGCGCTCGCGGAGATAGGCGCGGAGCTGGGCCTCGAGCGCCCACGCGCGGAGGTACTGCGAGGCGTAGAAGCCGTCGTCGATGTCGTTGAGGTAGTCGGCCGCGGCAGGCTCGACCTTGGTCGCGTCCGAGAGCAGCTCGACGTAGCGCGGCCGCAGGGCGGTCAGGTCCTCCGCCGTGTGGAACTCGAGCTCGTAGAGGAGCTTCGCGCAGTAGCGGCGCACGATCCAGAGCAGCTGCGTCGCCCCTTCCGCGGCGAACTCATACGGGCGTGGGAAGTCGAGCTGCCGCTCGAGCCAGACGGGGTCGATCGTGACGTGCTCGAGCAGCATCGCCCAGCCCTCGGTGACCGCGTTGTCCCCGAGCCGGCGTTCCTCCGGTGACAGCGAGGCGTCGGTGTGGGCGAAGTGCTCGGTATGCCCGGCCTCGTGGAACAGCGCCCGCCAGTCGTCCGGCCCGCCCTGCGGCTTCATGACGAGGATGACTCGGCCGGGCACCTCGATCGGCGAGCAGAAGGCGCGCGGATCCTTGTTCGGCCGCTCCGCGAGATCGAGCTCGACGCCCTCCTGCGTGCGGAGGTCGACGCCGAGGTCGTCCAGGGTTCCCTCGAGAGCCGGCAGCATGCGTCCGGGCTGGAACTCGGAGTCCCAATCCGCGCCGCGCCAGGCCCGGCCGACGTCGAAACGAGCGATCTCGTCGAGCCCCAGGCCCACGCGCGAGCGGAAGAAGCGGTCGCCCGCCTTTTCCCACAGCCCCTCGGTCTCGGCGAGGAAGCGGCGGCACTGCTCGGCGAGGTCGTCGAGCTGGAAGCCGAAGTTCCGGTACAGCTCTGCCTGGTTGGCGGCGCCCAGTCGCTGCGTCTCGCGCTGTACCACCTGCGCGGCCTGCAGCTCCAGCGCGTTCAGATGCTCCTCCGTGAGCTCGTTCCTCGCCGCCTCGATCCGCGCCCGCCGATCGCGGTCCTCCTCGTTCATCAGCCGCGGCTTGAGCATCCGGTACGGGATCTCCTCGCCGTCGACGGTCGCGGTCAGCGTCGCCTCGAGCTCGGCGACGCGCTCGGCCTCCTCGCTCACGAAGTTCCCGAGGTACCCCTCGCAGGCGAACTTCCACAGCTCGCGCCGGCGGCGGTCGCCGTCGACGGAGGCGCCGAGCGCGAGCGCCGTGTCGAGCTGTGTCAGCCGCTCGTGCCGCTCGTAGATCGGCCCCAGCTCGTACGTCTCCTTCTGGCCGGAGAAGTGGAGATACGTCTCCTCGTCCATCTCCGCGATGAAGCGGTCGGCATCCGCGCTGATCGCGTCGATCTCTCCTTGCTGCAGCGGCTCCGGCATGCGGGTTCGTAGGATAGACCCGTGCGGGAGATCGCCCTCAAGACCGATCGCAAGACCCAGCTGATCGAGATCACCGACCTCGTGCGCGAGGCGCTCGACTCGGCCAACGGCGCCACGGCGGCGCTGATCTACGTTCCGCACACGACCGCGGGCGTCGCGATCAACGAACGGATCGACCCGGAGCTCGTGACCGATCTCGAGAACGCCTTCCAGCGCGTCGTCGGCGACGACTGGGAGTGGCGCCACGACGACGCGGACGGGCCGAACGCCCCCTCGCACGCGCGGGCCTCGCTCGCCTCGAGCCCACAGGTGCTGATCCCGCTCCGCAATGGGAGCCTCGCGCTCGGCACGTACCAGGGCGTCTTCTTCTGCGAGTTCGACGGTCCGCGCGAGCGCAAGATCTTCGTCACGACGCTGGCCTGACGTGGCCGCGCCGGTAACGAAGGGGGAGGAGCTCGAGCTCGACGTCGACTCGCTCGCGTACGGCGGCAACGGCGTCGCCCGGCTCGACGGCTTCGTCGTCTTCGTGCGCCGCGGGCTGCCCGGCGACCGCGTCCGGGCGCGCGTGACGAAGGTCAAGCGCAGCCACGCGGAGGCGCTCGCGACCGAGGTGCTGCGGCCGGGGCCCGAGCGCGTCGAGGCGCCGTGTGCGCACTATCCCGCCTGCGGCGGGTGCCGCTTCCAGGATCTCGCGTACGAGGCGCAGCTCGGGCAGAAGCACGCCCAGGTGCGCGACGCGCTGCAGCGGCTCGGCGGCATCCCCGATCCGCCGCTCGAGCAGATCGTGCCGTGCGAGCCCGAGATCTTCCACTACCGCAACAAGCTCGAGTACTCCTTCACCTCGACGCCGTCTGGGCCGGCGCTCGGCTTCCACAAGGCGGGCCGCTGGGACGAGGTGCTCGAGATCGAGCGCTGCTGGCTCGCCGACGAGCTCGGGAACGGGATCCGCGCCGCCGTGCGCGACTGGGCGCGCGAGGAGGGGCTCGACGCGTACTCGCAGGTCGACGGCAGCGGCTACCTCCGGCACCTCGTCGTCCGGCAGGGCCGCAACACCGGCCAGGCGCTCGTTCAGCTGGTGACCGCGCCTGGCGACAGGTTCGAGACCGGCTACCTCGTCGACGTGCTCCGCCGCTTCCCCGAGGTGCGCTCGATCCACTGGGCGGTCAACGACACCCCCGCGGAGGTGACGAACCTGCCGACGCGGCTGCTCTGGGGCGAGGAGTGGATCGAGGAGGAGCTGTGCGGGCTCCGCTTCCGCGTGCGGCCGAATGCGTTCCTCCAGACGAACACGGCGATGGCGGAACGGCTGTACGCGCTCGCGCGCGAGGCAGCCCAGCTCACCGGCGGCGAGACGGTCTGGGATCTCTACTGCGGCATCGGCACGATCGGGCTCTCGCTCGCGCGCGAAGCGCTCACGGTCTGGGGCATCGAGGTCTCGGAGGAGTCGGTCGCCTGCGCGCTCGAGAACGCGGAGCTCAACGGGGTCACGAACTCGGCCTTCTTCGCCGGCAACGTCGGCGAGGTGGTGGAGGAGCTGCTCGAGCGCTCGGGCCCGCCCGAGGTCGTGGTCGTCGACCCGCCCCGCGCGGGCCTGGCCGGGAAGGCGCTGCGGCGGCTCGGCCGCATCGGCGCGCCGCGACTCGTCTACGTCTCCTGCAACCCGACGACGCTCGCGGGCGACGTCAAGGCGCTGCGAGCGGACTACGGCTACGAGCTGCGGCGGGCGACGCCGGTGGACATGTTCCCGCACACGCCGCACGTCGAATGCGTCGCGCTGCTCGAACGCATCACCGCGCCGGCCTGAGCCGCCGCCAGAGCAGGTCGCAGTTCGCGAGCAGGAAGCCGGCCGACAGGAACGGCAACGCAGGCAGGCCGTTGACGTTCGCGACGTTGGCGGTCACGAGCGTCAGGGAGTACATCCCGGTCATCGCGAGCCACGTCCAGGCCGGCCGGAGCCGCCAGCGGTCCGCCGCCGCGAGGAAGAGGGCGAAGAAGATGATGTCCGGCGGGCCGAGAAACGCCGCGCCGCCGGCGGGCGCGACGAACGCGACCGCGACGGCCGAGTAGACCTCGACGTGGTGGTTGACGATCGCCTTCGTCGGTCCCGCCGCGACCGAGATCGCGTCGACGAAGGGGATGATCGCGGCGACGAGGACCACCCACGCGAGCTCCTCGAACAACCGCAGGAAGGCCCAGCCGAAGCACGTGTAGGCGGCGAGCTTCGCGAAGTTCGAGGCGAGATGCGAGTCGAGCTTCCAGGTGGCGAACGCGATCAGCCCGAAGGCGACTGCCGCGACGATCATCCAGCGGCTCGACCAGAGCGGGAGGGCGAGGTAGACGAGCCCGAGCGTCGCCGGGAGCACCCCCGCCGCGACGATCGCGATCGTCGGCCAGTGCCCCGCATAGCCGAGGTGCGGGGCCAGGATGTACCACGTCAGGACGGCGGCGGCGAGGACGACGAACGCCGCAACGCGCCGGCGGTCACGGGTGGGGGTGAGTTCCTTCACGGCCGAGCGAAAACCAAGGAGGCCAAGGACGCAGGGAGGCCGCGTACCTTGCCGGTACGCGGGCGACCGAGGACGCCGGCATCCGCCGGTTTGCAGCCGGCCGGGAAGACAACCTCATCCCCGCCCGTGACCGCTAGTACGGCGGCGTCTGGCTCCACCACTCGCCGAGCACCTTGAAGGCGTTCCAGAAAGCCGTCTTCGCCGGCTGCTCGTCGAGCGACGCGTCGATGTCCGGCGTGACGAGCCCCTGGATCGTCGGCGTGAACTCCTGGAGCTCGCCCTGCACGGGCTCGAGCTTGCGCGCGAGCGGGAACTGCACCGCGTTGAGGAACGCGAGCGCCGGCTCGCCCATGGCGACGACGAGCTTCGGCTGGACGATGTGCAGCTCGCGGAGGAGGAACGGCCGGCACTCCTCCTCGTCGCTTCCGGCGAACTTGAGGCAGTTCGTCCCGTAGACCGCCAGCGGGTCGACGTGCAGCCGCTGCAGCGACTTGAGCAGCGCGTTGCCGGCGCGGCCGAAGAACGCGATGCCCTCCTGCAGCTCCGACGCCTGGGGCGTGTGCTTGAGGAGGAAGACGTCCGCGAGCGGGTGGCCGGTGCCGAGCACCGGGACGCGCGTCCCGTTCGCGGCCTGCGCAAGCTCATCCCCGAGAGCATTGATCTCGGTGATGGCCTTTTGCAGGTATTTCTCGTAGATCTCGTCGTTCGCCACGGTCACAGAGTGCCCTCGGAACGGGTTTCGGGATCAGCGCACCCGTTCCTTGGGAAGATCCGGCCGCGCCCGGCCGTCACGTGGGTATGCACACGCGCGTCGTGAGGGCAGAGCGCGGGCCGGAGCTCATCGTCCGGCCGCTCCGCCGAGGAGACACGGCGACGGTCCAGGCCGTGTTCGACAGGCTCGGGCAGGCGTCGCGGCTGGCGCGCTTCAACGGCCACAAGCCCCGGCTGGGCGAGCAGGAGCTGCGCTGGCTCGCGGCCGCCGATTCCACGCACCACGCTCTCGTCGCCTACGTCGACGGCGACCCGGAGCCGGTCGCGATCGCGCGGCTCGTTCGCTCGGGCGCAGGCGCCGAGATCGCCTTCGAGGTCGCCGACGCCTACCACGGGCGCGGCATCGGCTCGGCGCTCACGCAGGAGCTCGTCTCGGACGCGTGCGCGGCCGGCGTCGTCGAGGTCACGGCGCTCGTGCGCAGCGACAACCGCCGCGCAATCGCCGTCCTGAGCCGGGTGCTCGGCCAGCTCGAGCTGCGCTTCGAGGGAGCGGAGATCCTCGTCCGGGCACCGCTGCCCGCGCGTTGCTAGCGCACCCGCTCCTTGGCCTGAGCCACCCATTTCAGCCCCTGCAGGTAGACGAGTGACTTCGGCCTGCGCAGCACCTCGGCGTCGTGGAGGGAGACCAGGAACTCCTCGGGCCCGCTGAAGCGGCGCATGCGTACGGCGCCGGTGCCGACGCCGGCGAGGACGTGCGCGTCCGATCCCGCGCCCGGCGTGAGGTTGTACTTGCGCGCGAAGCGAAGCGCCTCGTCGTTGTAGGCCTCGAAGAGAAGCCGCGCGTTGTAGACCTCGAACACGTCGATCTCGGCCAGGTGCCGGTGCAACGTGGCGGGCTTCGGGATGGCGTGCATGCGGTCGAACGGATGCGGCAGGTAGACGAGGCCTCCCTGGGCGCGGATCGCCGCGACGGTCTCCTCGAACGACATGCCGCGCGGGATCTCCTCCCGCAGGAACAGCCCGATTACCTCGCCCTGTTCGGCCGTCTTCACCTCCTCGCCGGGGATGACCACGAGGCGGCGGCCGCGTGCTCGCTCGACGGCTTCGAGGGCGCCGCCCAGGACGTTGTGGTCGGTGACCGCGATCGCGCCGAGCCCTTGCGCCTCGGCGTGGTCGAGCAGATCGTCGACGTCGATCGAGCAGTCGTGCGACCAGCTCGTGTGCAGGTGGAGGTCGGCGGCGATCCAGTCGCGGTCCTCGAGCGGCGGCCGGTTCGTGGGGCCGCGCCGCCGGGAGGCGAGACGCTCGTAGACCGCCTCGACCTGGTCGGCGAGCGCTTCTACCGTCTGTGACTGGGCGGCGGCGAGGCCCTCGCGGGCGCGTCGCTCGCGAAAGGCCTCGTCCTCCATCATGCGGGCCGTCTCGGCGGCGGCGAGCTCGGGCTGCGCCGCGCGGCCCGGCGGCGCGGCGATCGCCAGGCCCGCCGTCTGCGCCTCCGCGACCAGGCGGGGCAGCCCTTCCTCGGCGGGCACGAAGATCGAGGCGGAGCGCAGCAGCTCGGCGCGGGCGGCGCCGGTGCGCCCGGTGCGGACCCGCATCCGTCCGCGCAGCCGGCGCGAGACGGCCGGCCGGGAGGCGGGCGTCCGCGTCCGCAGGAGCACGAGCTCCCAGCCCGGCTGCTGGGCGAGCTCGCGCACGAGCGCGCGCAGCAGGGGCCGCTCGGTCTGCCGCCACTCGAGCACCACGACCGTCCTCTTCGCGGCCGGCGCGAACAGCTCGGGGTCGATCCCGCTCGGCACGAGCTCGTAGCGCCCGGGGAAACGGACTGCGGCCGCCTCCATGACGCCCTCGCTCGTCGCGAGCAGCGCGTCGACGCGCCCGAGCAGCCGTTCGCGCTGGGCGCGGCCCGGCGGGTAGCCGAGCCGGTCGGCCGAGAAGAAGGTCGCCGCGGTGAGGGCGGAGGAGTCCCGCAGGGCGAGGTAGGAAAGGCTCGGCAGTCCCGGCTCGAAGCCGTGGACGACGTCGAAGCGTCCGCGCGCGAGCGCCAGCGAGAGGCTCGCCCGCACGCCGACCGGCACGCCCATCCGGCTCCGCCGGGAGATCGGCACGGCCGGGCCGAGCGCCACGAAATCGGCAAGTGACAAGTTGTCACTTGCGAGGGCACGTCTGCCCTGGGCGAGGTCGCGGGCGCGGTTCGAGGGGGCGAGCACCGTCACCGCATGGCCTCGGCCCCGTAGCTCGCGGGCGAGGCCGTCCACGTGCTCGTTCACGTCGTGCGGCTGCGACCAGGCGAACGGCGTGACGAGCGCGACTCGCACCTGTCGAGTCTAGTGCTCGAGTTCGAGCAGCATCTCGTGCTGGCGAACGACGACCGTCGCGCCGAGGGAGCGGAGCGCGGGGGCGGCCGGGTCGTCCTCCGGCAGGTTGAGGACGCTGACCGCGCCGAGCCCGCGGAGAGCCCGCAGGAGCGGCTCCGCCTCGCCCGCGAGCTGGAGGAGCTGCACGGCTGCGCCGGCACGGAACAGCGCCGCGGCCTCGTCGGTCACGAGCCCGCGGGCGTCGCCGTAGTTCGCGACCGTCTCGTCGGCGCGCTGCCACGGCTCGCGCGCAGCGCCCAGCTCACGGATGCGCGCGTGCGCCTCCGCGGCGGGAACCTCATGTGCCGCCGCCGCGCCCTCCTCGGCCGCGGGCAGCGACCACACCTCCACGTCGCGGACCGTCCGGTAGCCGAGCTTCTCGTAGAGCGCGAACGCGCCGGTGTTCTCGGCGATCACCTCGAGCCAGACCCGCCGGACGCCGCGCTCGCGCGCCTGCTCGTGGAGCGCCCGCATGAGCGTCTCGCCGATGCCCGAACGGCGGGCGGCCGCTACGACGCCGACGCCGCCGATCCAGGCGTCCTCGCCCCGCACGCCGAGGTTGCCCAGCCCGACCGGCTCGCCGTCGCGGAAGGCGATCCGTGACGCGTCCAGGTCGAGGTCGAACGCTTCGTCCATGAACTCGAGCGTCGCCACGTCGACGTGGAACGGGACGAGGTAGCCCTCGTACGCCGCGTTGAAGAGCTCCGCGCGC
>JBJMKE010000019.1:0-7162 GCA_045806005.1 Gaiellaceae bacterium | reverse complement strand
TCGAGGGCGTCTACCACGCCGATCCGCACCCCGGGAACGTTCTGCTGACCGAAGATGGGCGGCTGGCGCTCCTCGACTTCGGGCTCCTCGGCCGGCTCGACGAGGAGACGCGCGCGGGTCTCGCGCTGCTTCTGCTCGCGATCGCGCAGAATCGCGCCGACGACGTCGCCGACCTCGTAGTCTCGCTTTCGCTCACCTCGACCCGATCGGACCAGGCCGGCTTCGTGCAGGACGTGCGGCGCAAGCTCCCTCGGTTCCACCACCGTCCTCTCGCGTCCATCGAGACCGGGCAGGCGCTCGCCGATCTGCAGCGCGCCGCGATCCAGCGAGACATCAGGTTGCCGACATCCTTCGCCCTCGTGGGCAAGACGCTCGCGCAGGCCGACTCGATCGCGCGGATCCTCGATCCGGAGCTCGACCCGATCGCGCTCATCGAGCAGGAGTCGCTGGAGGTGATGACGCGCGAGGTCGAGCACCGGCTCGAGCCGAACCGGCTCGCGGCTCACGCCTTCACGCAGCTCGCGCCGCTCCTGCGTCTGCCGGGCCGCGTCGGACACGTCGTCTCCGAGCTCGAGCGGGGGACCCTGACGATCGGCATCGTCCCGACCGGGCTGGAGGAGCTCGAGCACAACCTCCGCTCGATCGCGAACCGCGTGGGCGCGGCGCTGATCATCGGCGCGCTGCTGCTCGCGTCGTCGCTGCTCGTCCGCGCGCATTCGGTCGAGTGGCTCGGCGTCGCGGGCTTCTGTCTGGCGGCAGTGCTCGGGCTCTACATGATCTGGAAGATCATCCGCACACCCGGGGAGCTCTAGTGCCACGCGGCCTCGGTCACACGACCGGTAACAGGTACCGATACGAAATCGTCACGCCGCAAAGCGGAAACGGCTGCGCCAAGCCGCAGCTGGCCGTTACAAAGACGTGCAGTACCTGGTACCGGTCGGCGCTCGGCCCCTCCCTGGCGGGGCCCTGAGCCGCGGCTCACGAGCTAGTGCACGTCGCCGTCGCGCGAGCCCATGCGCTCGATCACGACCTGGGGAATCCGCGCCGTCGGGCTCAGGCGCAGGCACATGCGCACCACCTCGGCGCAGTCCTCGGGGCGGATCATCTCGTCGGGCTCGATACCGGACCACTGCGCCATGGGCGTGTCGACAAAGCCGGGGCACAGCGCGATCGCGCGCACGCCGTCCGCGTCGAGCTCGTCGTTCAGCGACCGGGTGAGAGCGATCACTGCGGCTTTCGTGGCGCCGTAGGTCGCCAGCCCCGGTGTCGGGAGCGTGCCGGCGATCGAGGCGAGGTTGACGACCCAGCCTTTCGACTCCCGCAGGAGTGGGATCGCGGCCTGCGTGACGAGGAAGAGGCCGCGCAGGTTGACGGCGAGCTGGAGGTCGTGGTGCTTCGCCGGCAGGTCCTCGACCCGCCCGCCGATCCCGATCCCGGCCGAGTTGACGAGCACGTCGAGGCGCCCGAACCGGTCGCGATGCTCGGCCACGATACGCGCGCACTCCTCGGCCTCGGCGACGTCGGCCGCGACTGCCGCCGCTCCCAGCTCGGCCGCCGCCGCCCCTATACGCTCGGGGCGGCGAGAGACGAGCGTCAGCTCGAAGCCCTCGTCGCGCAGCATCCGGGCGATCGCGAGCCCGATGCCCGACGAGCCGCCCGTGACGAGTGCAGCCCCCTTTGTCGAAGACGCTGCCATTGCGCCTACAGTAAACAGCTGTGGGAACTGCGAGCCTGACGAGCCTCACCGTCGGCGGCGGCTGCGCGGCGAAGTACTCGGCGGCTCGGCTCGAGGAGCTGCTCAAGGGCTTCGTCCCGGTGGAGGCCGATGACCTCCTCGTCGGCCTCGACCCGGCGGACGACGCTGCCGTCTATCGCCTCGACGACGAGCGCGCGCTCGTCTTCACGGTCGACTTCTTCCCGCCGCTCGTCGACGACCCGGCCCTTTTCGGGCGGATCGCTGCGACGAACGCGCTCAACGACGTCTTCGCCATGGGAGGCACCCCGCTGCTCGCGCTCTCGGTGGCGTCCTTTCCGGAGGAGCTCGCGTCGGAGCTCGTCGGCGCGGTGTTCGCGGGCGCCGACGAGCAGGTTCGCGCGGCGGGGGCGATTCTCGCCGGCGGGCACACGATCCGCGACACCGAGCCGAAGTACGGCCTCGCGGTCGTCGGCACGGTCCATCCCGACGGCATCTGGGTCAAGAGCGGCGCGCGTCCCGGCGACGCCGTCTTCCTCACGAAGCCGCTCGGCACCGGGCTCGTGCTCGCGTCCAAGGGCGAACTCTCCGAGGCGGCACGCTGGATGACGACGCTCAACGACAAGGCGGCGGAGGCCTTGCGGCCGTTCTCGCCGCACGCCGTGACCGACGTCACCGGCTTCGGCCTGCTCGGCCACGCGCACGAGACGGCTGAGAGGAGCGGCGTCCGGATCCGGCTCCACGCCGCCGCGCTGCCCGCGCTCGAGGGCGCACTCGAGGCGGCACGCGACGGCGTCCGCACCGGCGGCGACCCGCGCAACCGCGACTTCGCCGGCCCGCACGTCTCGAGCGACGGCGTTCCGGACGAGCTGCTCGCGCTCGCCTACGACGCACAAACGGCGGGCGGGCTCCTGGTGACGCTGCCGGCGGAGAAGGCGCTCTCGCTCGAGGCGGAGTTCGAGCGCGCCGGCCTCTTCCTCGCGCGGGTGGGCGCGGTGGAGGAGGGGGCAGACGTCCTCCTCGAGCCGTAGACAGCGGCAACGCCCGTCTACACTCGCCTCGTGCATGCGGGGTCCGCATCGGCCGCGCTGCCGCGGCGGCTCGCCCAGACCGTCTCTCCGGTCGTCTTTCGGCGGGTGGCGTTCGCAGCAGTCGGCATGCTCGTCCTCATCGTCGCCACGGGCGCGACCGTCCGGCTCACCGGCTCGGGCCTCGGCTGCCCGCACTGGCCGACGTGCACGACGAAGCACGCGCTGCCACGCGGGTACCACTCCGACATCGAGTTCGCGAACCGCGTCGTCTCGGCGGTCACCGTGTTCACGACCCTGGCTCTCGCACTCTCGGCGTGGCGTACTCGCGGCCTGGGCCGTCGAGGCCGGTGGCTCGCGACGGCTGTCTTCGTGGGGACGCTCGCACAGGCCCCACTCGGCGCCATCGTCGTCTACTTCGACCTGAACCCGTATCTCGTGATCACGCACCTGCTGCTCTCGTTCACCCTCGTCTCGCTCGCCGTGCTCACGCTGCTCGAGGCGGCGCGGCTCGTTCGCGGCGAGGGAGCCGCGCTGCCGGGGATCGCGCGCCTCGGCGGGCTCGTGCTCGTCGTCGCCGTAACCGTTCTCGCGATCAGCGGGACGGTCGCGACCGCTGCGGGCCGCTTCCCCGGGAGCTCCGGTTCGCAGGTCGTGCCGCGGCTCGGCTCGTTCTATCCCGCCGTCTACTGGCACGTGCGCGCCGTCGCCGTCTTCGGCGTCGTCTTCGGAGTGCTCGCCGCTTGGGCGTGGACGCGGCGCAGCTCGTACCCGTGGCTGGTGCGCGGCTGCGCCGGGCTGCTCGCGATTCTCGCCGTGCAGATGGCGATCGGGGAGGTGCAGTACCGGACGTACGGCGACGTGCCCTGGTGGCTCGTCCTGCTGCACGTCGCGACGGCCGCGACGCTCGTGGCCTGGACGGTGGGGCTCGCCGCGCGTCTCTGGCGCCCGATCGGGGACGGCGACAAGCGGCAACTAGACTGATCGAATGTCGGAGCTGATCGTCTCCTCGCGGCCGGAGCTCCGTAATCCGGTGCTCATCGCCGCCTTTCGCGGCTGGAACGACGGCGGACAGGGCGCGACGCTCGGCGCCGGCTTCCTCGCGAAGGAATGGGACGCCGAGCAGTTCGCGGAGATCGACTCCGAGAACTTCTACGACTTCCAGGCGGTGCGCCCGAACGTGTCGCTCGAGGACGGGCTGACGCGCAAGCTCGAGTGGCCCTCGAACACGTTCCTCCACGCGCCGATCCCCGGGCTCGACCGCGACGCCGTGATCCTGCTCGGCGTTGAGCCCAACCTCCGCTGGAAGACGTACACGGCGCTCGTGCTCGAGCTGCTGCAGGACCTCGAGGTGGAGCTCGCCGTCACGCTCGGGTCGCTGCTCGCCGACGTGCCGCACACGCGGCCCGCGCCGGTCAGCGCGGCAGCGAGCGACCCTGCGCTCGTGGAGGAGCTCGGGGTCGAGCCGTCGCGCTACGAGGGGCCGACCGGCATCGTCGGCATCCTCCTCGACGCCTGTCGGCAGGCGGGGCTGCCGGCGGTGAGTCTCTGGGCGGCCGTGCCGCACTACGTCTCGCTCGCGCCGAGCCCCCGCGCCGCGCTCGCGCTCTGCACGCGCCTGGGCGAGCTCATCGGCAGCGAGATCGACGTCTCCGAGCTCGAGCAGGCCGCGGAGGAGTACGCCGAGCAGGTGACCGAAGCAGTCGCGTCCGATGCAGAGACGGCCGCCTACGTCGAGGAGCTCGAGCGGCGCGTCGACCTGATGGAAGCCGCCGAGGAGCTTCCGTCCGGCGAGAGCCTCGCCGCCGAGCTGACGCGCTTTCTCCGCGAACGGGACGAGGAGGAGGACGACGGCGAAAGTGCCGGCGGGCCGGCGTCCTAGATCACCTTCCGATATTCGGCCCGGTAGCGGACTGAGTCAGTCGCTCTTGGCGGCTTCGGCTTTCGCCGGCTGTTCCGGCTTCGCCTCTCCGTCCCCGTTCTGCTTGGCCTGAGCGGCCTTCGCAGCGGCCCCGCCACCCTTGCGTCTCCGCCTGCGTCTCCGCCTACTGCGCCCTGAGCCCTGCTTCGGGGCGGGGAGATTCTCCGCCAGCGCGAGCGCGACCTCCTGGACCGTGCCGAGCTGCTCGCGCGCCTCGTCGATCAGCTTGTTCGCGCGAGGGGTGTAGCCCTCCGCCGAAGCCAGTAGCGCGGCGCCGACCGGCAGCGGGAGCTCGAGCGCGGCCTTGACGAGCTTTGCCGCGTTCTCCTCGTGCCGGTGGCCGCGGGAATTCGCGAGCGCGCCGAGCAGGCGCTTCGCCTCCGGATACTCCGCCGACGCCCGCCGGTCCTGCACCTTGCGCGTCGCGCGCGCGAGCCGCCACGTCCAGCGGGCGAGGATCTGCTCCGGTGCGTCGGGCTTCTCCTCGCCGATCGCGCGCAGGAGGATGCGGATCCCCGGCAGCCGCTCCTTCTCCCACGTCGGCGCCTGCGTGACCAGCGTGACGAGATCGTCGAAGTCGGCGCGCTCGACGCGCATCGAGACGCGGTCCTGCAGCGCCATCATGCGCAGCCGCCGGTTCGGGTTCTCGGCCGCCGCGGTGGTCAGGAACTGCTCGAGCGCGACCTTGCTCGCGTTCCGGTCGGTCAGCTTCTGGACGAACGAGGCGCGCTCGTCGAAGCGGATCTGACGGCCTGCGATCGTTGCCCAGTAGCGCTGCTCGTCCTCGTCGAGGTACTTCGGGTCGATGCGCTGCCACTCCCGCTGGATGACTCCGATGCGGCGGCGGACGTCGGGCGTGACCGGCACGAGCCACGGCGCCGGCGTGAGGCGACGGCGCGCGCGGCGCTGCGAGCGGCGGCGCGGCGCCGGGGTGACGCGCGCGCCCTCGCGGTAGAAGTCGGCGTCGAGGAGCGAGTGGAGCGAGACGACCCGCTCGTTGTGGGTCGCGCCCTTGGGCACGAAATCGACGACGATCCCCGCTTCCTTGCGCGGGTGGATGCGCATGATGCGGCCGATCCGCTGCTGATAGACGCGCCGTGACGCGGTCGGGGCGAGGTGCATGCAGACGGTGGCGCGCGGCGAGTTCCAGCCCTCCGCGAGCAGCTGCGCGTTGATGAGCACGTTGATCTCGCCGCGCTCGTAGGCGGCCAGCGTCTCGGCGAGGCGCACCGGCGGCGTCCGGCCCGAGACGGCCTCCGCCTTGATCCCGGTCGCGCGGAACTCCGTCGCGAGGTTGTACGCGTGGTCGACGCCGGCCGCGTAGACGATGCCCGGCGTGTTGTCGAAGCGCTCGCGGTAGAGGCTCGCGGCGGCCTGGTTCAGCGCCTGATGGTCGAGGGTCTTGGCGAGGATCTCCTGGTCGAAGTCGCCGCCGACGATCGGCACCGAGTTGATCGCCGCGACCGGCGGCACGCGTAGGCAGCGCAGCGGCGCGATCAGCCCGCGGCGCGCGGCGTCCTGCAGCGGCAGGTCGTCGACGGAGGCGGGGAAGACGTCGGAGACCTGCTTCGCGATCAGCTGCTCGGTCGCGGTCATCCCGATGTAGATGGGCTCGGGGAAGGAGCGGATCGCGGCCGAGGTCTTCTCCCCGAGCGCGGTGTGCGCCTCGTCGCAGATCACGAGCTGGTAGGCATCGCGGTCGATCGAGTCGACGTGGCGCGCGAACCAGGCGTAGGTCTGGATCGTGAGCGGCGCCAGCTTGGCGCTGCGGCTCTCCTTCGTGAGCACCTCCGTAAAGCGCCTGCCATAGCCCTCCGTCGTCAGGTCGCGCGTGAACTGGGAGACGAGCAGGCGGCGGTGCGTGAGGATCAGGACACCCAGCGTGCGGGCGGCCTCGACGAAGCCCGCCGCGGCGATCGTCTTGCCCGACGCGGTGGGGTGGCGGAAGCGATAGCGGCGGACTGCGCCGGGGTCGTCCTGCTTCGGCTCCTCGGGAAGCTCCGCGTCCTCGATCTCGACGACGAGCGTCGAGTCCTCGTCCTCGTCCTCCACCTGCAGCTGCTCGAGCTCCTCGGCCGTCGCCGAGTGTCCGTTGCCGTTCCCGTTGCCGTTCCCGTTGCCGTTCGCCTCGTCGTAGCGCTGGCTCGCGGCGATCAGCTCGGTGAGCATCCCGGCGAGCGCGTCGACCTGATGGCGGCGGAGCGCGGTGCCGGCGGCGGTGCGCGGCTCGTCCTCGGCGAGCACCCGCTCGAGGCCGAGCAGGAGGCCGTAACGGACCTTCCACTGCGGGGACGGGGTCGTTCGTCCCGCGTCCATCTCGGCGACCGCTTCGTCGAGCGCGCGGCGGCGGGCCGTCCCCTCACCGAGCGCCTTGGTCGGGTCCTCGCCCTCGCGCAGGAACGGCTCGCCCGCCCACGCTTCCGCGCGGATAGCCGCGGCGACTACGGGGTCTGCCGCCTCCAGTGGTCCTGTCGGCTGGGGGATCGCTTCTTGCATATGCGCAGCACGCTTCGGTGCTGC
>JBJMKE010000018.1:0-16669 GCA_045806005.1 Gaiellaceae bacterium | reverse complement strand
GCGGAAGGCGAAGCAACCGCCGGCCGCGTCGTCCGAGCCGGTCTTGACGCCGACGAACCCGTCGTACCCGAGCAAGGTGTTGGTGTTGCGCACGGTGCCGGCGACCGGCAGCGTCGCGCTCGGTGTGGCCACGACGCTCGCGAAGACCGGCAGGCGCATGGCCCGATCGACGATGCGCACCTGGTCGGCGGCAGTGGACACGGTTGCGTCGTCGTAGCCGCTCGGGTCGGTGTAGCGGGTGCGGGTCATGCCCAGCGTCCGAGCGGCGACATTCATCCGGGCGACGAACCCGTCCACGGAGCCGGCGTCCCAGCGCGCCAGGACCGCGGCAATGTTGTTCGCCGACGGCAGCAACAGCGCCTCGAGGGCCTGGCGCTCGGTCAATCGCTCTCCGGCGGCGATGGGCACGACCGACTCCTGCTGTCCGCGTCGTCGGTCGGTGTCGGCGACGTCGGCGTAGGTGAGCGTGATCGTCGGGCCTTCCTCGAGCGGCCGGAGCGGGTGGTCCCGGAGCACGAGATATGCGGTCATCACCTTCGCGATGCTGGCGATCGGGGCCGCATGCTGGTTCGGGCCGGCCTGGGCCCGCGACCGTCCCACCTGGACCGCGGCTTGGCCGTCTGCCGGCCACACCGCGCTCGGCACTGCGCCGCTGTGAGGCGCACGGCGAAGGGTTTCGACGGACGAGCGGGGCTGCGAGGAAGAGGGCGCGAGCGCGTGGATGCCGCGGGCCGCCGCAATCGCCCCGAGGACCAGCAGGCCGGTGACGAGGAGCTTGGCGCGCCGACGGCTCGTCGTTCGTACCGGTTCGCGGTAGGCCATGCCGCGATTCAAGGGAGCGTGGTGTTGCCGGCGCGTATGCGGTTTTCGATATGCCGGCGATACGCGTCGGCTCTAGCATCGGAGCATGCGTGTCTTGATCGTCGAGGACGAGCCCTACATGGCGGAAGCGATCCGCGACGGCCTGCGCCTGGAGGCAATCGCCGCGGACATCGCCGGTGACGGCGACACGGCGCTTGGGCTGCTGACGGTCAACGCCTACGACATCGCGGTCCTCGACCGGGACATTCCAGGGCCGTCGGGCGACGAGATCGCCGAACGCATCGTCGCCTCCGGGAGCGGTATGCCGATCCTCATGCTCACCGCCGCCGACCGTCTGGACGACAAGGCGAGCGGGTTCGAGCTCGGCGCCGACGACTACCTCACGAAGCCGTTCGAGCTCAGAGAGCTCGTCCTCCGGCTCCGGGCGCTCGACCGTAGGCGCGCCCACAGCAGGCCCCCGGTGCGGGAGATCGCGGGGCTGCGTCTCGATCCGTTCCGCCGAGAGGTCTACCGCGACGACCGCTACGTCGCGTTGACCCGGAAACAGTTCGCAGTGCTCGAAGTCCTCGTCGCCGCCGAAGGCGGCGTCGTCAGCGCCGAAGAGCTCCTGGCGCGAGCCTGGGACGAGAACGCGGACCCGTTCACGAACGCCGTGCGGATCACGGTCTCGGCACTGCGCAAGCGGCTCGGGGAGCCCTGGATCATCGCCACCGTGCCCGGCGTCGGGTACCGCGTCGAGGCGGGAGGAGAGCGTGGATAGGGCCCCCGGGCTGAGCGTTCGGCTCAAGCTCACGCTCAGCTACGCCGGCTTCGTCATGCTCGCGGGCGCGGTACTGCTCACGGCCGGGTACTTCTCCCTCTCGCGCGGTGTGCACCCCGGCGTGATCTTCATGGTGCGCAGCCACTCCGACCTGCTGCGCGATTTCGCTCCGATCGCGGCCGTCGTGATGACCTTCCTGCTGGTGTTCGGCCTGCTGGGAGGATGGCTCCTGGCCGGCCGCATGCTCGCTCCGCTGAGCCGCATCACCGACGCCACCCGCGCGGCCGCGGACGGATCGCTCTCCCACCGGATCGAGCTGGAGGGAGGTCAGGACGAGTTCCGGGAGCTCGCGGACAGTTTCGACACGATGCTCGCGCAGCTCGAAGCTCACGTCACCGAGCAGCAGCGATTCGCAGCCAACGCGTCCCACGAGCTGCGCACCCCCCTCGCGATCACACAGACGCTCCTCGAGGTTGCCCGCAACGATCCGAGCCGCGATGCCGGCGAGCTCGTGGACCGCCTCCAGGACGTCAACCGCCGAGCGATCGACCTCACCGAGGCGCTGCTCGTGCTCAGCCGCGCCGACGAGCGGTCCTTCACCCGAGAGCACGTCGACCTCTCCCTCGTAGCGGAAGAAGCCGCCGAAACGCTCTTCCCCCTCGCCGCAGAGCGCGGCCTGACCATCGACACCTCCGGCGACACGACCCCCACCGTCGGCTCACATGCGCTCCTCCTGCAGCTGAGCACGAACCTCGTCCACAACGCGATCGTCCACAACCTCCGGGAACAGGGCGCCGTCTGGGTCACGACGAGCGCCCACCCCGAGAGGGCGGTGCTCACCGTCGAGAACACCGGCGAGACGCTCACGCCACAGTTCGTCGCGACGATCGCCGAGCCGTTTCTCCGCGGCAGCGAACGCCTCCGCACCGACCATGCAGGTGTCGGCCTCGGCCTGGCAATCGTCAAGAGCATCACCCAGGCACACGACGGAACCCTCACCCTCACCCCGCGGGCCGCCGGCGGCCTCCGTGTCATCGTGCAGCTACCCGCCGCGCCGCAACCGATCATGGCTGATCCAGGGAAGCCCGGTCGAGGCCGGGCTTCCCTGTGATCCGAGCGACTAGGGCAGGAAGTACATCGGGTTCGGGAGCTTGAAGGCGCGGTCCTCGAAGCCGAAGCTCAGGTCGCTGAACTGGTCGCCGAAGTTGCCGACGATGTCGTAGCCGAGCGACTCGATGTGCTGCCGCGTGAGCGACTTGTACTGGTCCGTCGTGCAGGCCGCGCCGCCGCAGCTGGCGAGCCACGGGGCCGACACGTTCTTGAGGTACAGCTGCGAGTCCGGCACCGCCGGATAGCCGACGTTCAGGAGGTTCGCCTTCGTGCCGGCGAACTGCGAGATGTTCCGGCCCGTCAGGAAGAAGACCGTGTAGCCCTCGTCCTGCGCCTCGTTGACGAGTGCCGGCATGCCGAACACGGCCGGGAACACGCCCGCGTTGACGAAGGCGGCGTTCGTCGTCGGGTTGAAGACGAAGTTGCTGTAGATCTCGTAGCTGAACGTGTTCAGGGTCGTGTCGTCGATGTCGAACACGACCGCGGGCGTCTGGTTCGCCTTCGGCCCGTGCCCGTTGAAGTGCTTGATCTCGTGAGCCAGGTAGTGCCCGGCGTCCTTCTCGATGCCGGCCATCTCCGTCGCGTACGCGCTCGTCGGCGACGCGAAGTGCAGGGCCGTCGTGCCGTTGACCGGATCCAGGACGTTCGAGACGGTGTCCCCGTAGTACTTCCGGATCGCGGTCTTGACCTGGTCGATGTTCTGGATCTGATCCGCGCTCGTCGGATTCGCCGGCGGCGCCGGCACCGCGTGGCCGACCGCGACCGCGCCGGCGACGGCGACCACGAGCGTCGCCACGAGCGCGGCGACCACGAGAATGACGAGCCGAGCAGGATGCATGTGCCTCAGCGAGGCAAATGTGTTCCGCATTGAAGCCCTCCCCCTTACGATCGATGTTGACCAGCGGGCAGCGTGCCAGGAAATCGAGGCGGTGACAACCCGGAACCGAACGGGAGGTCGAGTCCGGGGCCTCTAGCTAGAACGCATCCGTGGCGTGCTCCCAGGCGTGCCTGTAGTGGTCGATCGCCATGTCGTCGTGGCCCTTCGAGCGCTCGCTCGCGCGCTTCGGCTACCAGTCCTCGTCGGAGTAGAAGCTCGGCCAGACATCGCGGGTCGATTCCCGCAGTGACTCGATCTCCCCGGGCGTGAGGTGCGTGCGCCAGCGGCCGAGGCTCGCCGCGCTCGCAAGCTTCACGTCATGCGGGGAGCGCAGCTCCGCGGGGTTGTCCGAGGCGCTGGTCGCCCGCTCGATCTCGCGCCGTGCCCGGGGAGCAAGGTCGAGGCCGAGCTTCGAGTAGAGCCGCTCGAAGGTGCCGAGCGGATCGGTGGACGCGTCCTCGTGCCGCAGGTACGTCCAGCCGGGGTGCCGCGTGCGGTAGCCCTCGACGGCGCCGTAGAGGATCCGCCAGAGCAGCGAGGCCTGCGCGAGCACGTCCCCCGGGCGCTCCGACTGCTCCCGGATCTCCGCCTCGTACGCACGCACGACCTCCGGCAGGTGCCCGTTGACGACGAAGCTCCCGAAGTCGTGGCTCCATCCGAGACGCTTCAGGCTCGCGGTCGGGAGCGGCTGAGCCGGGGAGGCAGCCAGCGCGCGAAGTCTCGGCCTGCCCGCGCGAGATCGCGCGGTGCGTGCTGCGATCCGAGCTGCGCCCCGAGGTCGTAGCGGAAGGCGAGGGTGCGCTCGAGCCCGGGGAGATAGCGGTCCTCGTTCTCCGCTGTGACCACGGCGAAGTAGCGGTCGAACGGCGCGGAGCTGATGCCGGCCGGAGTGCGCGGGTTGAAGGGCTCGTGGATGTAGGTGACGCCCGGCGCGAACGCGAGCATCCTGCCCACCCACGTCGTTCCCGAGCGATGCGCGCCCGTGACGAGGATCGGTGCTCCGGCGCTCACTCGAACTGCGGCTGCGATTCCCCGCGGAGGGCCGGTCTCCGGAGCGCGTAGTGGAGCGCGGTCGCCCCGAGCGACCACTCGGCGACGACGAACCGCGGCAGCACCGCCGTGCCGTCGGCCGAGCCGTCGTCGACCACGACCACCTCGGCGGGCGCGGGCTCCTGCGCGGCGAGCGACTCGAGCACGCGCGGGACGGTCGCGGCGGCGTTACGCGCCGGGATGACGACGCTGTACGAGGTGCCGGCCACGGCGCCGACGATAGCCGGGCCCAGCACTCGGTCTGGTTTGAAGCGTCAGAGCCTTCAGCAGCGCCAAGGCGGCGTGAGGCGCCCGAGCACGAACAACACATCGGCCGCCTACCGGGGTTGTCCCCCCGGGGAGGGGGACCGCCTGAAAACGCCGAAGCCCGCGAACCGCTTGCGCAGTTCCCGGGCTTCGACGCTGCGAACTCTCTCACACAAGGGCCGGGCTCGTCAAGCGAGAGCCGAGCGGGTGAAGACGCGGATCGAGACGACGCTCAGCACGAGCGCGAAGGCCGCGACGACGCCGGTGCTGAGCGCGGCCATGCCGGCTGCGCTCGACATCCCCCAGATGTTGTGGAGGCTCGAGCTGTCGCCGAGCAGCCCGTAGCGCATCAGGGCGAGCGCATGGGTCAGCGGCAGGAACCGCGCCACCCAGTGGAGGAAGTGCGGCAGCGCGGTGATGGGGAACAGCGCGCCGGCGAGGAACCAGGGCAGGATCGCGATCGCCGGCACGCGCGCGATGTACTCCTCCTGCTTCGGCACCCGGCCGGCGAGCACCTCCGCCGCGCCGTACATGCCCACGGTGAAGAGCGCGGCGGCGACGAGGAACCAGAGGACGCCGGTCGTGCTCGCGTGGAAGTGGATGCCCCGCGCGACCGCAACCGCGAGCAGGGCCGTGACCTGCAGGCCGGTGATCGCCAGCGCGACGAGCAGGTTGCCGAGCACGAGCAGGGCGCGCGGCACGGGAGCGGCGAGCAGCTCGCGCTGGGCGCCGCTCTCCCGGTCGACGATCACGCCGAGGCCGGCGAACATGGTGTTGAGCGGGATCAGGAGCCCGATCGTCCCGACGGCGACGTACGACTCGTAGCTCGTCCCCGTGTGCAGGGCCGTCTTGAGGGCGGGCGCGATCACGAGCGCGAACATGATCGGCGTCAGCAGCGGGACGAACAGCTCGCGCGGGGTGCGCGCGGTGAGCTGGAAGCGGCGCCGCGAGAGCGTCACGAGGGGGCTGAGGGCAGAGGCGGTCATGGGTCTCCTTTTCTTCTAGGCGGCGTCGGCGAGACGGCCGCCGGTGAGGCGCAGGTAGACGTCGTCGAGTGTCGGGCGCCTGGCGCTGACCGCGTCGGCGAGGCCGAGCTCGTGGATGGCGGCGATCGCCTCCCGGCTGGAGTGCCCGTTGAGGGGGACCGTCACGGTGGCCCCGACCGTGAAGGCGTTGTCGTGGGCGATGCCGAGCGAGCGGAGGGACGCGAGTGCCGCCGCCGCGTCTCCCTCCACGCGCAGCTCGACGAGCTCCCGGCCGAGGCCGGCGCGCAGCCGCTCCGGCTCGTCGAGGGCGACGATCCGGCCCGCGTGCATGATCGCCACGCGGTCGCAGAGCCGCTCCGCCTCGTCGAGGTAGTGGGTCGTGAGCAGGATCGTCAGGTCGCTGCGGCCGCGCAGCTCGGCGATCACGTCCAGCAGCTCGACGCGGATGCGCGGGTCGAGCCCGACGGTCGGCTCGTCGAGGAAGAGCACGCGCGGGCTGGAGACGAGGGCGCGCGCGATCTCGAGCCGGCGCCGCTCGCCGCCGCTGTAGGTCGAGACGGGCCGGTCGACGAGGTCGCGCAGCCCCACCATCCCGACGAGCGCCTCGATCCGCTTCCTCGCCGCTCCCGGCTCGACGCCCCAGAGGCGGGCGTGGAGGTCGAGGTTGCTCCGGCCGGTGAGGGAGCGGTCGACCACCGCCTCCTGGAAGACGACGCTGCTGACCCGGCGGGCGGCGAGCGGCTGTGCGCCGACGTCGAAGCCGGCCAGCCGGGCGGTCCCGCTGGTCGGCCGGACGGTGGTCGTCAGCATCCCGATGGTCGTCGACTTGCCTGCTCCGTTGGGGCCCAGGAGCGCGAACACCTCGCCGGCGGCCACGTCGAAGTCGATGCCCTTGACCGCCTCGACACCGCCGGCGTAGACCTTGCGGAGCTTCTCTACCTCGATCACTGCTTCCCTCCTTGTCACATCGATCAGTCGTCCTTCGTCTCCCCCATGACGGATGCCAACGAGAGGATGTGACGGTGGAGGACGCAATTCAGGCTCAGGACTTCGAGCGGCACCGCGACCACCTGCGGGGCGTCGCCTACCGGATGCTCGGCTCGCTCAGCGAGGCCGACGACGCCGTGCAGGAGAGCTGGCTGCGCCTGCACCGCTCCGAGACGGACGAGGTCGAGAACATGCGCGGCTGGCTGACGACCGTCGTCGCGCGCGTCTGTCTCGACATGCTCCGCGCGCGCCGCGCGCGCCGCGAGGAGCACCTGGGCTACGAGCTGCCGGAGCCGATCGTGAACGTGCCGCTCGAGAACGACCCGGAGGAGGAGGCGCTGCTCGCCGACTCCGTCGGGCTCGCGCTGCTCGTCGTCCTCGACACCCTGACGCCGGCGGAACGGCTCGCCTTCGTCCTGCACGACATGTTCGGGATGCCGTTCGAGGAGATCGCGCCGATCGTCGAGCGCACCCCGGCGGCCGCCCGGCAACTGGCGAGCCGCGCGCGACGGCGCGTGCGGGGCGCGACGCCACAGACGGATCCCGACCGGAAGCGCCAGCGCATGGTCGTCGACGCGTTCCTCGCCGCGGCCCGCGACGGGGACTTCGAGGGGCTCGTCGCGGTGCTCGACCCCGAGGTGATCTTCCGCGCCGACCGCGGGCGGCTCGCCGTCGCCGGTGAGCGGCCGGTCGTCAGCGGCGCCCGCGCCGTCGCCGAGCAGATCCTGGCGCGGGCTCCTCGCTTCATCCACTTCGCGCGGCCGGCCACCGTCAACGGCGCGGCCGGGCTCGTCGTCGTCCCGCGCGACCGGCCGATCGCGGTGATCGGCTTCACGATCGCTCAAGAGCGAATAGTGGAGATCGATCTCGTCGCCGACCCGGACAAGCTCGGCGGCGCGACTGCCGGAATCACCCGGTCGGGATGATGCCCCTGCGGGCCGGGGCACGGACGATCGTCCTGTAGCCCTGACGCAAGGAGGATCACGAGATGAACGACGAGATCGAGCTCGGCCCCGTCGACTACCTGATCGTCGAATGGCCGGCCGGAAAGCAGCCCAACGGCGAGGGGCTCAAGCTGCTCGCCGACTTCACGGACCGCGGGCTCATCAACGTGCTCGACCTGGTGTTCGTGCAGAAGAACGAGGACGGTTCCGTCTCCGGCCTCGCGCTCATGGACCTGGACTCCGACGGCGACCTCGACCTCGTGGAGTTCGAAGGGGCTTCGTCGGGCCTGCTCGGCCAGGACGACTACGACCAGGCGGGCGCGGCGCTCGAGCCGGGCGCCTCGGCGGCGATCCTGCTCTACGAGAACAGCTGGGCGCGGCCGTTCGTCAAGGCCGTGAAGGCCGGCGGCGCGCAGCTCGTCGCGAGCGGCCGCATCCCCGCCGCCGACCTCGCCGACGCCGTCAACACGCTCGAACCCGCAAGCGCCTAGGAGGAACGAAAGATGCCATTGCTCAGAGGAGTAGCCCGCGTCGCCGTGATCTCCGGGACGGCGACCGCCGTCTCGAACCGCGTTTCCCGCCGGCAGGCGGATCGCTGGTCCCAGGAGGAGGCGCCGCAGCAGTACGAGGAGGCGCCCGCCGCCGCCGCCGCCACTCCGGCGGCCGACCCGCTCGAGCAGTTGAAGCAGCTCGGCGAGCTGAAGGCGCAAGGAGTCCTCACCGAAGCCGAGTTCGAGGCACAGAAGGCCAAGATCCTCGCCGGCGTCTAGAGCCGGGACGGCGGGGGCCGCCCACCGGCCCCCGCTCGAGCGCTGAATCCGGGGCGGCAGCAAGGCTGCCCCACTGGACGTTTAGCCGTCGTTGCGCGGTCAACAACGGGTGGAGGCGAGTTTCTCCATGGAGTGGGCGGCGCTGATCACCTGGGTACTGACCGCGGGCGGCGGCTTCGTGTTGCTGGGGATCTGGCTCGCGCGGGGCGGCATGCGCCAGGAGGAGGACCCCGGGAGCCGGATCCGCCCGCCGCTGATCATGACCCACTTCCTGCTCGCGGCGGCCGGCCTCGTCCTCTGGATCGTCTACCTCGTCGACGACAACTCCACGCTCGCGTGGATCGCCTTCGCCACGCTGCTCGTGGTGGCGCTCCTCGGGTTCACGATGTTCGCGATCTGGCTGAACCGGCGCCGGGCGGGCGGCGCGGCCGGCGAGGCGTCGACGCTCGCGACGCCCGCCGAACAGCACTTCCCCGTCGCCGTCGTCGGCCTGCACGGGGCGCTCGCGGCCACGACGCTCGTGCTCGTGCTGCTGACGGCGATCGGCGTCGGCGGCAGCTGACCGTGAAGCTCTCGTACCTGGTCAAGGGCCTACCCGGGCATCCGCTCCACCCGCCGCTGACGGACATCACGATCGGCACCTACACGTTCGCCACGATCGCCGCGATCCTCGACGTGACGAACCTCGTGGAACGCAACGCGGCCTACGCCTGGTGGATCGCGCTCGTGGTCGGCCTCTGCTCGACCGCGCTCACCGCCACCACGGGGTTCATCGACTGGATCGGGATCGAGTGGGGCAGCGAGCTGTGGAAGACCGCGACCGCACATCTCGTGGCGATGCTCGCCGCCACCGGGGCCTTCCTCGCCGCAGCGCTCGTCGGCCACGGCGGTTACACGCACGGCACGATCAGCGGCGGCGCCTTCGCGCTCACCCTCGTCGGCTTCGGGCTGCTCACGACCGGCGGCTGGCTCGGCGGTGCAGTCGTCTTCGTGCACGGGATGCGCGTGCTGAACCTCGTCTCGGAGCGGTTCGTGGGGGCAGCCGCCCCCACGCCGCCGCGGGAACCTGCGCGGACCGAGTGATCCTCAGCCCGCAGGCGGGATGTTGATGTTCATCCGGAACAGGTTGTCCGGGTCGTACTCGGCCTTCAGCGCCTGCAGGCGCTCGTAGTTCTCGCCGTAGCCGGCGCGCGCCAGGGCTTCCTTCTCCTCGCCGAACCCCGGGAAGTTGAGGTAGACGCCGCCGGTCGAGAACCGCTTCATCGCGTCCCAGACCTCCCTGGCCCAGCCGATCGCCTCGTCGTTCTGCGCCGGGTCGGTCCAGTTGGCCTCGGCGGTCACGAGGAACGGCGCGTCGCGGCCGCCGTACGCGGTCTCGGTCTCGCCCACGCGGCTCATCGCGCCGCCCTGGTGCCAGATCACGATGTCGGTGAGCGGCGCCGGCCTGCGCCCCGCGAGCTCGACGATCTCGCCGATCGCCTCGTCCGACAGCTCGGCGATCGTCCGCGACTTCCAGTAGCGGAGCTCGCCCTTCGGGAAGATCGCGTCGAAGCCGCTCTGGAGGCCGAGCCACGGCCAGGGGCCGCTCGCGTCGACGAGCGGCTCCGCCAGCTCGCGCAGCGGCTGCACGACCCTCTCGCCGTCCTCGACCGTGCCACAATAGGGCGCCGCGATCGCGACGGTGGGAGCGCCGTGAAGCTCGGGCGGGAACGGCGGGGCCGGCGGGATGCTCCAGCAGAGCGCGAGCGAGCTCAGCTCCTCGGGCGCCGTCGCCATGAAGTCGCGCCACGCGGGCAGGACCCTGGACGCCTCGGCGAACGGGTAGAAGACCGCCGCGACCATCACCGTCGGGCCGACCGGATGGGCCTGGAACTCGAAGGACGTGACGACGCCGAAGTTGCTGCCGGCGCCGCGGACGGCCCAGAACAGGTCCTCGTTCTCCGTCGCGCTCGCCCGCCGGAACCGGCCGTCGGCGGTGACGATGTCGACCGACAGGAGGTTGTCGATCGACAGCCCGTGCTTGCGGCGCAGATGCCCGGCTCCGCCGTGCAGGGTCAGGCCCGCAATGCCGGTCTCCGAGACCACGCCGACCGGCACGGCGAGACCGAACAGCTGCGTCTCGCGATCGACGTCGCCCAGGGTGGCGCCGGCCTGTACGCGGACGGTCCCGGCCTCGGGGTCGACGTGGACGCCCCGCATCTGCGAGAGGTCGATCACGATCCCGCCGTCGTTGACGGCGTTGCCGGCGACGTTGTGTCCGCCTGCCTTGATCGACAGCACGAGCCCCTGCTCGCGCGCGAAGTTGACGGCGTCGACGACGTCGGCCGCGCCGGTGCACTGCACGATCAGCGCGGGGCGCCGGTCGATCAGGGCGTTCCAGATCGAGCGCGCCTCGTCGTAGCCGGGATCGCCCGGCGTGAGCACCGGCCCGCGCACCCGCTCGGTCAGCCCTGCGAGCGCCTGCCCGTCGAGTTTCGCCTCTGCCACCAGCTGGTCAGTCATCGTTTTCCTCTCCTGAGAGTCCCCGACGAAGTCCGGCCGAGCATACGCCTGTGACCCATTACGCAGGCGTTAAATCCGTAGCGTCTGCCGGAGCTCCGTTACGGCGGGCTACCCGCGACCGCCGAGCCGACGATCAGCGGTCGCACGAACTTCGGAGCCTTCGGCGTCGTCGTCTTCTCGACGTGAGACACCTCGAAGCCCTCCGCCTCGATCGCCGACAGCGTGCGCCGGTTGCACTCGCAGCCGACCAGTAGGCGGTTCAGCCAGTTGATCCGGTCCTGGAAGCGGGCGAGCCCGGGGTCGTCGGCCCGGACGTGCTCGATGAACACCAGCCTGCCGCCGGGACGGAGGACGCGCCGAGCCTCCTGTAGCGCGCGCGGCTGGCTCTCCACGCCGCAGAGCACGAGGGTGGAGACGACGGCGTCGAAGGAGCCGTCCTCGAACGGGAGATCCTCCGCCGGCGCCTGCTGCACCTGCGCGTCCGGCGCGTGCTCGTGGGCGGCGCGCTGCAGCCGGCGGAGCATCGGCGGCTCGGGATCGGTGAGGACGAGCGACTCGATGCCCTCGCCGTAGTGCGGCAGGTTGACGCCGGTGCCGGCGCCGATCTCGAGCACGCGCCCGGCGGCGTCCGCGAGCAGGCCCTGCCGCAGGTCACCGAGGCCGGCTTCCTCGCTGTTGCGCGACATGCGGTCGTAGGCCGGCGCCAGGATCGTCCACCGCAGGCTCATGCGGTGACCCTACGCCCTGCCCGGACTGTCGCCTAGTCGTGGCAACCGCATCGATGTGCAATCCTCTGTGACGTGTCGATCTCGCTCTACGAGATCGCAGCCGGCGGTCCGGTTGCGCAACGCACCTGGCCGCGCGTGCAGCGCCGGGAGGATGCCTTTCGCTGGCTGTGCGAGGTCGGCCTCCTGGCCGCGCTCTACTACGGGTCGGCCAAGCTCGGCTACGAGCTCAGGTTCGCCGGCGCGGTCGCGGCGATCGTCTGGTTGCCCGTCGGCGTCGGCATCTCCTACCTCTACCTGCGCGGGCTCGCGTTCTGGCCGGGGATCGTCCTCGGCGACCTGCTCGCCAACGACTACACGAAGCTCCCGGTCGGCTCCGCGCTCGGCCAGACGGCCGGCAACGTGCTCGAGGTCGTCCTCGCCGCGTACCTCCTCCGGCGGGCCGCACGATCGGGCGATCTGCTGGCCCGGCTCGACGGCCTGCCGCGCCTCCTCTTCCCGCTCGCGGCGGCGACGATGGTCAGTGCCACGATCGGCACGCTCTCGTCGCTGCTCGGCGGCGTGATCAGCGTGCACGCATTCCCGACGGTCTGGCGCACCTGGTGGCTCGGCGACGCGTGCGGCGCCCTCGTCGTCGTTCCGTTCGCCCTCGCCTGGTCGCGCCCGCGAGGGCGACTCACTCGCGAGCGGGCCGCCGAGGCCGTCCTGATGCTCGCGACGACCGGGGTGCTGACCGCGGTCGCCTTCTCGAGCCCGAAGGCGCTGGAGTACCTCGCGTTCCCGGGCCTCGTCTGGGCGGCTCTCCGTCTCGGACAGCGGGGCGCGACTCTGGCTCTGTGGCTCGTCACGGCGCTGGCGATCTGGAACACGCGGAACGCCGACGGCCCCTTTCACTACGAGTCAATCACGCACAGCATCCTCTCGACCCAGCTCTTCATCGCCGTCGCGACCGTCTCGGCCCTGTGCATCGCCGCCGTCGTCTCCGAGCGCAAGCGGTTCGCCACGGGTCTCGAGGAGTCGCGCACGGAGGTTCTGAGGACGGCCGACGGCGAGCGCCGCAAGATCGAACGCGCCCTGCACGACGGCGCCCAGCAGCGCCTCGTTGCGCTCCTCGTCCGCCTGCGGCTGGCGGGACAGCAGTTGCCGGAGACGGACGGCTCCGGCGCCCTGCTGACCCGCGCGGCAGACGAGCTGCAGGTCGCCCTGGACGAGCTGCGAGACCTGGCGCACGGCACGCATCCCAGGGTGTTGACCGATCTCGGCCTCGCCAAGGCCATTCGCAGCGCGGCCGCGCGCGCGAGCCAGCGAATCGTGCTCCTCGAGCTGCCGCCCGACTCGGTCTACGGGACCGCCGAGCAGACCGCGTACTACGTCTTCCTCGAAGCGATCACCAACGCGCAGAAGCACGCGCCCGAAGCGGTCGTCGGCGTACGCGTACATACCACGGACGACGGGCTCACGATCTCGGTGAGCGACGACGGGCCGGGCGGCGCCCGCGAGGCCGCGGGCGGCGGGCTCAGAGGATTGCGCGAGCGGGTCGAGGAGGCAGGAGGAATGTTTCACCTGCAGAGCACCGCCGGAGGTACGACCGTCAGCGCGGTCATTCCATCGTGATCAGAGTTCTCGTTGCAGACGACAGCGGCCCGTTCCTCGACGCCGTGGCGGAAGTGATCGCCGCCTCGGAGGGGTTCGAGCTCGACGCTCTGGCCGAGAGCGGCGAGGCGGCGGTCGAGCTCGCGGCCGTGCGCGGCCCCGACCTCGCCCTCGTCGACGTCCACATGCCCGGCATCGGCGGCCGCGAGGCGGCCGCTCGGATCGCGGCCGCGAGCCCCGAGACGACGATCGTCCTGATGACGGCCACGCCCCACGCCGTGCGGCCGCCGGAGGCGATCGACAAGCGCGACCTCTCTCCGTCCATGCTGGCGCGGCTCTGGGACGAGCGCGCTACTTCTCGTCCACCACGCGCCGCTCGAGCCGGCGAGCGATGAGGAAGCCGGCGGCGGTGAGGAGGATCACGCCGCCCGCGGCCAGCAGCCCGAAGGGGCCGATCAGCTTCGCGACCGCTTCCCCGAGGAAGTAGGCGAGCAGGCCGACGAGGGTCGCCCAGACGATCCCGCCGGCCGCGTTCCAGCCCAGGAAGCTCCACCAGTGCATGCGCGCGAGCCCGGCGCACCAGGCCGCGGTGACGCGGAGCACGGCGACGAAGCGGCCGAGGAAGACGGCCTTGCCGCCGTGCCTGGCGAAGAACCGCTCGCCTCGCGGGAGATACCGCTCTGCCACGCCGCGTGTCAGCCGGTAGCGGTTGAGCAGCGCGCGTCCCCCGTGACGCGCCGCCCAGTAGCCGAGGTTGTCGCCGATGATCGCCGCGGCCGCCGCGACCACGATCACGGCGACGAGCGAGAGATCGCCCTGCGACGCCAGCACGCTGCACGCGATCAGCGCGGTCTCGCCCGGCACCGGCAGCCCGAACGACTCGAGGCCCACCAACGCGAACAGGAGCGGCAGGGCCCAGTCGTTGTGGGCCTGGAAGAAGCCGGTGATCGACGCCAGTACGGTCACCTCGAAAGACGCTCGCGGCCCAACCTAGCCGGGCGATCGGCGCGGCGCGAGGGGCGTATGCCTCCCCTGCCGGACGGTGCCGACCGGCTTTCGCGGCCGTGATGCCGCTGCGAGGGTTTCCGCGATGGAGCCGCATTCCGACGAAAGCAGGCCGTCGGCCGTCGCGGACGCGATCGGCGGCGCGGCCGTGTCGTCCGCCCGCTACGCGGCCCGCGCCTGGCGCGGCCGCCTCGAGACCGCAGTCGAGGAGCTGATGTCGACCCCCGAGATGGGGCGGGTGCTGGATCGCGCGCTCGCCGGGGCACTGCCCGAGGAGGTGGCGCGGTCGCTGGTCCGCCACCGCGTGGCCGAGCGGGTCGTCCGCGAGCTCGCCGCGTCGGGCGAGCTGGAGCGCCTCGTCGACTCGGCGCTCGCGAGCCCCGAGACCCTGGTGCTCGTCGACCGCGTCCTGGCGAGCGAGGCGATGACGCACGTCCTCCGGCGCACACTCTCGGGCCCGGAGGTACGTGCTGCGATGGCGTCGCAGTCGCACGGGCTCGCCGAGCAGGTCGCCGGTGACGTTCGTGCCGGCGCCGCCGCCGTCGACGGCAAGCTGTCGGCGATTCGAGCGCCGACGGAGTTCGCGGGTGTGGCGAGCCGCGCCATCGCGCTGGTCGCCGACGCGCTCGCCATCCTCACGGTCTCGCTGGCCGTCGGCGCCGCGGCAGGCCTCGTCGGGGCGCTCGTCGGCGGCATCCGGCCGCACTGGCTCGCCGGCACGCTTCTGGGGCTCGCCGGGGCCGCCATCGCGGTCGGCTACTTCACCCTCTTCTGGCATGCGGCCGGCCAGACCCCCGGCATGCGCCTGATGCACGTCCGCGTCCTGCCGGGCCGGGCCGACCGGCGCATCACCGTCTGGCGGGCGCTCGTGCGGACGCTCGGGCTCGCACTCGCAATCGTCCCGTGCTTCCTCGGCTTCGTCCCGGCCCTCTTCGACTCGAGACGCCGGGCGCTGCCCGACTATCTCGCAGGAACCGTGGTCGTCTACGACGACGGGGCCCGCCAGGCATAGTCAAGCCTCCGATGGCGGCACCCGGAAAATCACCGCTCGGACGCGCCCACCTGGGAGCCCCGACGAACCTGGTCGAGCGGCGCATGACGAGGTTCATGCACTCGCCCCCGTCCGTCCGGCTGGCCGCGAGCGTGATCGTCACCGCCACCTCGCTCATCGTGGTGGTCGGCGGCATTCTGATGCGCGTCGTCGACCACTCCGACTACAGCTCGATCTGGCTCGGCATGTGGTGGGTGCTGCAGACGGTGACGACGGTCGGTTACGGCGACGTGGTGCCGACCAACACGGTCGGCAAGCTCATCACCGCGTTCGTGATGCTCGAGGGCATCGCGTTCCTGTCGATCATCACCGCCGGGATCACGTCGGTCTTCGTGGCACGCGCCGAGCAGGAGCGGAGGATCGGAGCGGATGCCGTCGCCGGCGAGGCCGCGGCCTCCGCCGGGCAGCGGTTCGACCGGATCGACGCCCAGCTCGCCGAGCTCGTGGACAGCGTCGCCCGCCTGGACGAGGCGCTGCGCAGCAACCCGCCCCGCTGAGGTTCAGCTCTTGGCGCGCTGCCGGGCGACGAGCGCGGCGACGAGCGCGGCCGCCACGGTGACCACGAGCTTCACCGCCTTGCTCCCGCGCAGCTTCGACTCGCCGCCCGCGCGCGGCGCCATGTCCACCGGGACCTCCTCGAGGCGGAGCCCGGCCTCGACCACCCGGATCAGCGCCTCCACCTCGGGTGCACCGCTCGTGTACGGCCGGGCGAGGAGCGGCAGCGCCTTCGCGTTCACCGCGTAGAGGCCGCTCGTCGCATCCCCGAACGGGCGCCGCAGCACGACCCCCACCGAGCGTCGCAGCAGCCCGGTGCCGAAGCTTCGCGCCGGGCTCGGCCGGTAGCGGTACGCGGCGTAACCGTCGCCCGAGACGAAGCGGGAGCCGACGGCGACGTCGCACTCGCCGCTGCGCACGTAGCCGAGCAGCCGTGCGAGCTCCGCGGGCGGGTGCTGGCCGTCGGCGTCGACGCGCCCGCAGAACGCGTACTCGTGCTCCAGTGCCCAGCGATAGCCGGACGCGATCCCGACGCGCAGGCCCTGGTTCGTCCCGAGCGAGAGCACCTCCGCCCCGCGCTCGCGGGCGACGTCGGCGGTCCGGTCGGTCGAGCCGTCGTCGACGACGACGATGTCGGCGTCCGGCAGCTCGGCGCGCAGCGCCTCGAGCACCGCGGGGAGGTTCGCCTCTTCGTTCCAGGCCGGGATGAAGACGAGTGTGTCGCTCACGGGCGGTCACGGTGCGCG
>JBJMKE010000017.1:0-17430 GCA_045806005.1 Gaiellaceae bacterium | reverse complement strand
CGCGCCGACGACGACGCGGGCGACTCCGGCGGCGGCGACCGCGCCGGCGCACGGAGGCGTGCGGCCGTGGTGGGAGCAGGGCTCGAGCGTCACGTAGAGGGTCGCGCCGCGTGCGGAGTCACCGGCCTGCTCGAGCGCGATCACCTCGGCGTGGCGGACGCCCTCGTACTCGTACCAGCCCTGCCCCACCACCTCGCCGTCACGCACGGCGACGGCCCCGACGAGCGGGTGGTCGCCGGTCTTGCCCCGCCCGCGCTCGGCCAGCTCGAGCGCCTGCCGGTAGTGGTTCACGCCACGGCCTGGACGAGGCGACGGTACGAGCCCGTCAGGTCTCCCCGCCCGAACACCGCCGAGCCCGCGACGAGGAGCGTCGCGCCCGCCGCACGCGCCGGCCCGATCGTCTCCTCGTCGATCCCGCCGTCGACCTGGATGCGGACCTGCCCGGGCAGCGCCGCCCGCAGCCTCGCGATCCGGTCGAGGGCGTCCGGCATGAACTCCTGCCCGCTGTAGCCGGGATGGATGCTCATGCAGAGGACGAGGTCGGCGTCCCCTGCCACGGCCGCCACGTCCTCCGGCTCGCTCTCGGGGTTGAAGGCGACGCCGGCGCCGAGCCCGTGCTCGCGGGCCGCCGCGATGGTGGCCGGGACGTCGTCGACGACCTCGTAGTGGAAGGTGGCGCTGTCTCCTCCGGCCTGCGCGATCTGCGGAAAGTGGCGCAGCGGGTTGTCGACCATGAGGTGGCAGTCGAGCACCCCACCTGCGTCGTGCACGAGCGGCGCGATCGAGTCGAGCACCACCGGCCCGATCGTCACCGGCTCGACGAAGTGGCCGTCGCCGACGTCGAAGTGGAAGACCCGACACCCGGCGCCGAGCAGGGTCTCGATCTGGTCGCCGAGGCGCGCGAAGTCGGCCGCGTAGAGCGACGGCTCCACCTCGACCGCTCGTGCCCACTCATGCCAACCCATTGCGCCGTCGCGATCGTACGCAGTCCGGGCCAGGCTGACGGCCATGCCCCGACCAGACACGGCCGGTACCAGGTTCCGGCCGTGTCTCGAGGGGACATGTCAGCCCGCCGCGAGGCGAGCGACGAAGAACCCGCTCGTGCCGTGGACGTGCGGGAGGGTGAGCAGGAACTCCCGCCGCGACGGGTGCGCAAACGCCGGCCACTCCTCTCCCAGCGGCCGGGCCTCGAGCCCGCTGGCGTCGACGATCGCCTCACACTCGTCGGGGTTCAGCGTGCAGACGGAGTAGACGATCGTCCCGCCGGGACGGACGCGTTCGGCCGCCGAGCGCAGGAGCGCCGCCTGCAGCTCGGGCAGAGGCGTTGCGCGCCAGCGGAGGTCGGGGCGCTGGGCGAGGACGCCCAGGCCCGAGCACGGGGCGTCGACGAGAACGCGGTCGAACCCGTCGAGCTCCTGCGGCAGGTCCGTTCCGTCGGCCTCGACCACGGTGACGTCGCCGCGGCCCATCGTCGCCAGGTTCTCGCGCAGCTCGCGCGCGCGAGCCGGGTCGATCTCGACTGCGGCTACGTCGCCGCGCAGCTGCCCGGCCTTGCCGCCGGGCGCCGCACAGAGATCGAGCACGCGCTCGCCCTCGAGCGAGCCCAGGCAGAGGCCGGCGAGCTGGGAGCCACGGCTCTGCGGCCAGATCCGGCCCTCCGCCACGAGAGCCTCGTCGACACGCTCGACGCGGTACGCGCCCGGGACGTCGGTCTCCTCGGCCCCGGACGGGGGCTCGCCCCCCACCAGCCGCACGACCGTTTCGAGCGGCTCGTTCATCGCGCGCATCAGCGCCGACGCGCCGTCCTGCCCCAGCACGCGCGCGAACGTCTCGTGGATCCAGTCCGGGTACGACTCCTTCAGCGGCCCCTCGGGGAGCGAGTCGAGCAGCGGCCGGATCCCGCCGGCGAGGCGCCGCATGACGGCGTTCGTGAACGGGACCGCGCGCTCGAGGCGCGCCCGGCGCACGAGCTCGACCGACTCGTTCGCGGCGGCGTGCGGGGCGGTGTCGGTGTAGCCGAGCTGGTACGCACCGAGCCGCAACGCCGCCCGCACCGGCGGGTCGAGCTTCCGAACCGGCCGCCGGCCGAGCGTCTCGATCGCGTGGTCGAGCGTCCGCACCCGCTGAACGGAGCCGTACGCGAGCCGCTGCGCGAACGCCCGCTCGCGCTCGTCGAGACCTTCGGCCGCGCTGCGGAAGGCGCGGTCGGCGTACGCGTCCTGCTCGAAGACCCGCAGCAGCACCTCGTACGCGGCGCGACGGGCGGGCGAGATCATGTGCGGCAGACGAAGATCGCCCAGCCGAGCCAGGCCCGCTCCCAGCGCAGGTAGCGCTCGCGCTTGGTGGCGCCGCGCGCACGGAACTCCTCGGCCTGAGGGTGGTCAGGGTTCTGCGCCAGCCAGTCGTCCAGCGTTTGCCAGTGCAGCGCCTCGTACCGGTCCCAGTCGTCCTCGGAGGACGCGATGAGCGAGACGACGCGGACGCCCGCCGACTCGGCCCGCTCGACGGTGGCGGCGAGCGGGAGGAACTCGTCCTCGGCCGTTCGGCGAGGCTCGTCCTCCCGTTCGGCCTCCGGCGGCAGCGGCCAGGCGCGCCAGTACGGCTCGCCGACGGCGACGAGAGGCGCCGCGGCCGACAGGCGCTCGATGGTCGGCACGACCCCGCCGTAGACGAAGGTCGCGCCGAGGCAGAGCGCGGCGTCGTAGCGGCCGAGCTCGTACGTCGCGGCGTCGGCCTCCACGAGCTCGATCTGGTCCTCGAGCCCCGCGGCGGCGACCCGCTCGCGGGCGGCGGCGACGAACTCCGACGCGCGCTCGACGGAGGTGACACGGCACCCGAACTGCTGCGCGAGCACGAGGGCCGGTCCGCCGCGGCCGGAGGCGATGTCGAGCACGTGCGACTCCGGCCCGAGACCGAGCCGCTCGCCGAGCAGGCGGATCTTGTCCGGGCTCGTCGGGTTCTGCAGCTCGTGCCGGGCCTCGACGACGGCGTACCACCAGGTCATCGGCGCCCCCGCAGATAGGCGTCGTAGAGCATTCGCCTGCCGCCGGCGGGCTGTACCTCGACGGGCTCGAACGCGCCGCCCTCCCCCACCCGCGCCCGCCAGACGATCAGGTCGCGGAGCCGCGCGCCGATGTGCGGCGAGAGCGCGCGCACGCGGTTCACGAGCTCCTGCGCCGGGGCGTCGGGGTCGAGGTCGCGGTCCTCCGGGCCGATCTTCTCCGCGTACGTGACCCCCTCCTCGGGCTGCGGCACGAAGCGCGGCTCGTCCTGCAGGAGCACGTCACGGAGCAGGTCGGCCGCGAGCTCGGCCGCCTTCGCGTACACCGCGCCCGCGTCGTCGTACGGCGCGATCGGGAAGGCCCGCCCCGCCGCAACCGGCCCCGCGTCGAGGGCCTCGACCGTGCGGTGGATCGTGACGCCGGTCTCGTCGTCGCCGGCCAGCAGCGCCCGCTCGACGGGAGCGGCCCCGCGCCAGCGCGGCAGCAGCGACGGGTGGACGTTGAGCCAGAGCGCCCGCTCGAGCAACTCGTTCGGGATCAGAAGCCCGTACGCGCAGACGACCGCGGTGTCGGCCGCGAGCTCGACCGAGCCGTCGAGCCGCTCCGGCTGCGCGACCGGGATCCCGAGCCGCTCCGCCACCTCCTTCGCCGGCGGAGGCGCGACCCGGCGGCCGCGCCCGCGCGGCCTGTCCGGGCGCGTGAGGAGCTGGACGACGTCGTGGTCGGCCGCCAGCCGCTCCAGCACGTCGGCGCCGAACGGCGCGGTCGCGGCGACCGCGATCCGGCGCACGGCTAGCCGAGGACGATGCGCGGGCGCAGGCCGGCGAGCGCCTCGCGCCGCGCCTCGGGCGTCGTCCGGTCGAGGATCAGGACGCCGTCCAGGTGGTCGGTCTCGTGCTGCGCGACGCGCGAGTACGGCTCCTCGAGCTCGTACCGCACGTCGGCGCCGTTCTCGTCCTGCCCGGCGATGACGATCTTGGCGGGCCGCTCGACCGGCAGCAGCACGCCCTGGATCGAGAGGCAACCCTCGTCGTCGACCGTCGTCACCTCGCCGCTCTCGACGATCTCGGGGTTCGCGAGGGCGACGATCTCCTCGTCGGAGACCTGGAAGACGAACAGCCGCTGGAGCACGCCCACCTGCGTCGCGGCGAGGCCGATCCCGCTCGCGTCGACCATCAGCTGCTTCAGCCGGTCGGCCAGCCGCCGCAGGTCGTCGTCGAACTCCTCGACCGGGCGGGCCGGCATCTTGAGCGCCGCGTCGGGGTACTGGCGGATCTGGGCGAGCGCGAGCCGTCGCCTGGCCTCCGCCTCCGGGTCGAGCTGCTCGTCCTTGACCTGTCCCTCGATCTCCGACATCGAGCCGGACTGTACCCTCGCCGGCGTGGATCCCAGGACGCTCAGGGAGATCATGGGCCAGGGCGCGACCCGGCCGGAGACACCGCGCGAGCGGGAGGAGCGCGAGCGGCTCGAGGCCGATCTGGAGTCGAGCCCGGTGCGCGGGACACCGCTGCGGCAGCGGGTGCGGAACTTCCGTCCCGACGCCGAGTCGGCGGTGCGGGCCCTGGGCGGGCCGACGGCCTGGATGCGGCGGCTGCGGGCGATCGAGGACGCCGTCGACCAGCACGGGCGGCAGCTCGGCGGGGCGTGGCGCGCGCTCGCGGAGGAGCTCGAGGATCCCGAGGCGTTCGCCGCGGCGTGGCGCGAGCTCGCGGGCAACTGGAGCTTCGCCGAGGTGAACGAGCTGATCGAGCGCCACAACCGTAACTTCCCGGCCGAGGCGCGGCTCGCGATGGACCCGCGCACGCGCGACTTCGTCCGGGTCAACGGCCGGCCCTACCTGCGCGAGCCGCTCGACGCGAGCTGGATCCTCGAGCGCTTCCCGGCCGACCGCGCCGCCGCCCGCGGCGTAGGCTCGACGGAGCCGCCCAGGAGCGGAGGTGCCGGCGTGTACGGCGCCGAAGCGGAAAACGCGTGATCCGTCCCGTGCAGCCGGAGGACTGCGACGAGCTCGCAGCGCTCTACCTGGCGAACCGGGACTTTCTCGCGCCGTTCGAGCCGACCCGGCCGCCCGAGTTCTTCACCGGCGACGGCCAGCGCGAGCGGCTCCAGCGGCAGCTCCAGGGCGCGACGCACCCGTTCGCGATCCTCGACGGCGACGCGATCGCGGGCACGATCAACCTCTTCAACATCGTCCGCGAGAGCCTCCAGAGCGGCGTGATCGGCTACTGGGTCGATCACGCGCGGAACGGCCGCGGCCTCGCGACCCGAGCCGTCGGCGAGATCCTCGCCTATGCCTTCGACGGGCTCGAGCTGCACCGGGTCGAGGCGGCGACCCTCGTCCACAACATCTCGTCGCAGCGCGTCCTCGAGAAGAACGGCTTCGAGCGGATCGGCCTCGCGCGCCGCTTCCTCCGCATCGACGACGAGTGGCGCGACTTCTTCCTCTTCCAGCGGCTCGCGGACGACTAGTGGCGGTTCTCGCGGTGCTGCGAGGCGCCCTCGACCTCGTGGAGCCACGGCTCGCGGCGCTTGATCCAGATCTCCGCCTCCGGTCGCAGCTCGAACGGCGCGTCGTCGAGCGAGCCGAGCCGCACCTCGGCCGCCTCGTCCTCGACCGTGAACAGGCTCGAGCCGCAGCGCGGGCAGAAGCTGCGGCCGTCGTAGGTCGCGTACTCGCCCTCGACGGTGAAGGCGTCACGCGGCCACTGGCCGTAGATCGTGTAGGTGCTGCCGGACTCCTTGCGGCAGTCGGCGCAGTGGCAGCGCCCGACGTGGAACGGCTCACCCTCGAGCGAGTAGCGAATCGCGCCGCAAAGACAGCCGCCGGTACGCACGCCGGTAGGTAATCAGACCGACTGCGGATCGACGTCGACAACCGCGGCGAGGCCGGCGCGGCGCATGGCCGGCGCGGCGGCCGCGAGCAGCGACGCGGCCCGGGAGGCGAGCGCCCGCGGCCGGTCGGTCTTGCCGACGAGCTGGGCACGGTGCCGGCCGCGCAGCCTCAGGAGCGGCGCCGGGCCGAGCAGCTCGAAGTCCGGCAGGCCCGCCTTCAGCTCCTCGAGCGCGCGGGTCGCATCCGCGGCCTCCGGGCCCGAGACGAGGATGCGGACGAGGTGGCGAAACGGCGGGTAGCCGAGCGCGCGGCGGCGCTCGAGCTCGCCCGCGAGGAAGCCGGCGACGTCGTGCCGCGCCGCGTGCTGCACCGCCCGCGACTCGGGCTGGAACGTCTGCACGAGGACGCGGCCGGGAGCGTCGCGGCCGCTGCGGCCGGCGAGCTGAGTGAGGAGCTGGAACGTCCGCTCCTCGGCGCGGAAGTCGGGCAGGCCGAGACCCGTGTCGGCGTCGACGACCGCCGCGAGCTCGACGCCCACGAAGTGGTGGCCCTTCGCCACCATCTGCGTCCCGACGAGGACCGCGCGCTCGGCGCGGGCGAAGCGCTCGAGCGCGTCGCGCAGTGCCTCCGGCTTCGCGACGGCGTCGGCGTCGAGGCGGATCCGCTCGAGCTCCGGCACGTGCTTCTCGAGCTCGCGCTCGAGGCGCTGCGTCCCCGCCCCGATGCGTGCAAGCTCGGGCGAGCCGCACGCCGGGCACGTCTCGCCCGCGGGCTCACGTACGCCGCAGTGGTGACAGCGCAACGTCCCGTCCCCATGGAGCGTGAGCGCGACGTCGCAGTTCTGGCAGCGGCGCGTGGCGCCGCAGGAGCGACAGTGAAGCGCGGGCGCCAGGCCCCGCCGGTTGAGGAGCAGGATCGCCTTGCCGCCTCTCTCCGCGAGCCGGCCCAGCTCGGCGAGGAGCGGCGCCGAGAGCGGGTAGCCGGTCTCCTGGCGGAGGTCGACGACGCGGACGGTGGGCATGGGCGCCGCGATCCGGCCGCCGAGCTCGAGACGCTCGAGCGCCTGCCACGACTCGGGCCGCGGGGTCGCCGAGCCGAAGATCGCGACCGCGCCCTCGAGGGCGGCCCGCTTGGCGGCGACGGTACGGGCGTCGTAGCGCGGGTCCGACTCCTGCTTGTACGAGCCGTCGTGCTCCTCGTCCACGCAGATCACGCCGACCGACGGGAGCGGCGCGAACACGGCCGAGCGGGCGCCGACCACGACCGTCGCCTCGCCGGAGACGATCCGCTCCCGCTCGTCCCGCCTCCCCGCCTCCGTGAGGCCGGAGTGGAGCAGCGCGACGCGGTCGCCGAAGCGCGCCCGGAAGCGGCCGAGCGTCTGCGGCGTGAGCGCGATTTCCGGCACGAGGACGACGGCACCGCGGCCCGCGGCGAGCGCGGCCTCGCAGGCGCGGATGTACACCTCGGTCTTCCCGCTGCCGGTCGCGCCGGCGAGCAGGACGTTGCCGCCGCCGCTCGCGACGAGCTCCGCGATGCGTGCGAGTGCGCGCTCCTGCGACTCCGACAGCTGGGCCGGCGCGGGCTCCGCGGCCAGAGCCGCCGACACGGTCACCTCGCGCCGCTCGCCGCGCCGGGCCCGCTGCTGCGGAGCGATCAGCGCGAGGGCGCGGGCCGGCGTCGAGCCGTAGTAGTCGGCGAGCCAGAGGGCGAGGTCGACGAGCGCCGGCGAGAGGGTCTCGAGCACCCGCTCGGCGGCGACGGGCTCGACGTCCGGAGGCGCCTCGGCGTCGGCATCCACGACGACGCCGCGCCGCCGCGCGTTGCCGAAGGGGATCGCGAGCACCGCCCCCTTCCCCACGTCGTCGGCAATCTCGTACGTGAACGGCCGGGCAAGCGCGCGGGCGCTGACGATCGGGTAGACGGAGGCGAGGCGGGACACGGGCAGCGAGCGTAGCCGCGCCCCTGGTCGGAGCCTGCGCCGGGCGGGTAGCGTGCCGCCGTGTCGCCCGACTGGCCCGTCGAGACGAGTCGCCTCACCTTGCGCCCGTTCGTCGACGACGACTTCGACGCGTTTCATGCGATGCGCTCCGACGCGGAGGTAGCCCGCTACCTCTACCAGGGACCGCTGTCGCCGGCCGAGAGTCGCGACCTCCTGACGCGCAAGATCGCAGGGTCGTCCTGGACGGCCGAAGGCGACTGGCTGTCGGTCGCCGCCGTCCAGCGCGAGTCGGGCCTCACCGTCGGCGACGTGGCGCTCTGCTGGGTCAGCGAGCGCGATCGGACGGCGGAGATCGGATTCACCTTCGACCCGCGCCACCAGGGCAAGGGATTCGCCACGGAGGCCGCGCGCGCCGTCCTCGACTGGTCGTTCGGCCCGGCCGGGCTCCACCGCGTCATCGGCCGGCTCGAGGCCCGCAACCGCGCATCGGCGCGGGTGCTGGAGAAGCTCGGCATGCGCCTGGAGGCGCACTTCGTCGAGAACGAGTGGGTGAAGGACGAGTGGCAGAGCGAGCTCGTCTACGCGATCCTCGACCGGGAATGGGCGCCACCGGCTGACTGAAGCTCCCACGGCACGTCTCAGCAAGTGAGTGGAGCGGAGAGTCCCCGTATTGACGGCGTCGCTGCTCGGGGCGCTGCTGGTCGCAGGCCTGGCGGCGGCCGGAGCGCCGAGAGCGCTGCGGGTGAGCCGCTGCCCGGGCCCGCCGAACGCCGAGGTGGTGCAGGCGGTCGACGGCCGCTACGTCTACGAGGCCTGGATCGGGTGCAGCCGCGGCATCGGCTTCGCCCGCTCGGTCGACGGGGGCAGGAGCTTCGGCCCGTCGCGAGCCGTCCGCGGCTCGCACGCCACCGGGCTGCACAGCTGGGATCCGGCGATCGCGGTGGCGCGGAACGGGACCGTTTACGTGGCCTACATGATCGGCCCGCCCGAAGCGGGGGCAGGCAGCTCGGCGCCGATGCGGCCGGCCGTCGCCGTCTCGCACGATCACGGACGCTCGTTCGACCGCGTCTCGCTGCTGCCGGTGCCGGCCTCGGCGAAGCCGAACTGGGGCGACCGGGAGTTCATCGCGGTCGGGCGCAACGGAGCCCTGTACGTGACCTGGGACTACGGGCCGAGCAGGGACCAGATCAGGATCGTCTGCCCGCCGGGGGGCAGCTGTTACTTCAAGGGAGGCGACTTCAACGCCGTGCTCCAGAAGTCGTCCGACGGCGGGAAGACGTGGACGGGCGTCGCGCCGATCAGCCCGGGCTTCCCGCTCGGCGGCGTCTACAGCGCGCCGATCGTCGCCGAGCCGGACGGGACCCTCGACGTCCTCTACTGGCAGCACCCGACCAACCCGAAGACCCTCACCGTCTCGCCGGGGCGCCAGTACTTCACGAGCTCGAAGGACGGCGGGAGCACATGGTCGCCACGGGTGGCCGTCGGTGCGCACGCGGGCACGATCGGCCTCCAGGACTGGTGGATCGACGGCTCACTCGCCCTCGACCCCGCCGGGATCCTCTACGCGACCTGGGACACCCAGCAGGGGTCGCGCGACACCGCCTGGCTCGCCTGGTCGAGAGACGGCGGGAAGCACTGGTCGTCGCCGCTGCGGGCGGCCTCGAGCCGGTCGGGCCACCTGACCGAGGTCGCAGCCGCCGGCCGGCGCAACGTCTACGTCGGCTGGCAGACGATTGTTCGCGGCAAGGGCTACGGGACGTTCCTGCGGCGCTTCTCCCTCGGCAAGGGCTGGACCGGCCGGGCCGCGCGCATCTCCCCCGCTTTCGGGAGCCCCACGGTCTGGCCCGGCGACACGTTCGGCCTCTCGACGAGAAACGGCTCCGCGTTCCTGAGCTGGGGAAGCGCGATCCACGGGCGGCAGGCCTCGGACATCTACTTCGCCCGCACCAGGCTGCCGTCGCGCTAGTCGGTGCACCACGGCGCCGGGATCGTAGGCTGAGGCCGTGAAGCTTCTGCTCACCTCCGCCGGGATCAAGAACGCGAGCATCCACGACGCGCTCGTGGGCCTGCTGGGCAAGCCGATCGCCGACTCCAGGGCTCTGTGCATCCCCACCGCGCAGTACGGGCACCCCAACGTCACCCCCGACATGGCCTGGGCCTTCATCAGCGGCCAATCCGCCCTCCCCATGTGCGGGCTGGGCTGGAAGTCCGTGGGAGTGCTGGAGCTCACCGCGCTGCCCAGCCTCGACGAGGAGCGCTGGGCCCCCTGGATCCGGGAGGCCGACGCCCTGCTGGTTGCGGGCGGCGACGCCCTCTACCTGTGCCACTGGCTGCGGGAGTCCGGGCTGGCGGAGCTGCTGCCGTCGCTGAACGAGACGGTCTGGGTCGGGCTGAGCGCCGGCAGCATGGTGCTGACCCCCAGGATCGGGGAGGACTTCGTCCAGTGGCGGCCGCCGGCCGGCGACGACAGCACGTTGGGCGTCGTCGACTTCTGCATCTGTCCCCACCTGGCCGAGGACGGCAGGCCTGGCAACTCCATGGCCGAGGCGGAGAGCTGGGCGGCCGACATCCAGGGCCCGGCCTATGCGATCGACGACGAGACCGCGATCAAGGTCGTCGACGGCACCGTCGAGGTCGTCTCCGAGGGGAACTGGAAGCTGCTCGACGCCGGGCGCTGAGCCGGCCCGAGTGGGCTCAGACGCCGGCGGCGGTGACGACGAAGTCGGTCGCGAAGCCGAGCAGGATCCCCGCGAGGAGAAGCCAGCTGACGAGCACCGGATGGCCGTACTTGCGGTTGACCGCGAACAGCTCGCGCACGACGTAGAGGATCGAGCCGCCGGCGATCGTGAAGAAGACGACCGAGACGGCGTCGCTCGTCCACGCCTGGCCGACGACAGTTCCGAAGAACGTGGGGGCGCCGCCGATCACGCCCAGCAGCGCGAGCAGCCGCCAGCTCGGCACGACCCCGGCGCCGCTCATGGGGCCGCAGATCCCGAAGCCCTCCGTCGCGTTGTGGAGACCGAAGCCGATGATCAGGGTCACCGCGAGGCCGATCTCGCTCGCCGCGGCGGCCTGCCCGATCGCGAGGCCCTCCCCGAAGTTGTGCACGCCGATGCCGATCGCGATCAGGAACGAGAGGCGGATCGCGGGGTTCGTGAGGTCGAGCCGGCGCCGCTCGACGAACTCGTCGACCGCCGCTGCGCCGGGTCCGACCAGCGACGACGTGCGCCGGTCGGCGCGCCGCTTCATCCAGGCGTCGTAGTAGACGAGGCTCATCAGGCCGGCCGTGAAGCCGGCGGCGCCGAGCGTGGCCAGCCACGCGAAGCGTCCCCAGTGTTGCGCCTGCAGCGACGCCTCGATCGGGTCGACGGCGTTCGAGAGCACGTCCCAGAGCAGGAAGACGAGGATGCCGGTGGCCAGCGCCGACAGGCCGGAGCGGGCGTTGAGGCCCAGGCCGCGCATGCGGGCGACCGGCAGGCCGATGAAGATCGTCGCGCCTGCGACCGCTCCGAGGAGAAGGATGTGTCCCGTCGACATAACCGAGTCCGTGCCTGCCCTTGTAAGGGTGCCCTTACACGCAGGCCCACGGGCAATATAGCTCCGTGCCTGCAGCCGGCCACTCGGTGGACGAGTACCTCGAGACGATCTACTTCCTCGCCTTCCCGATCGGCGAGTACACGCCGCACGGCGCCGGCGCCCCTCCTCTCGCCTCCCGGGTCGCCGAGATGCTCCACGTCTCGCGGGCCTCGGCGGGCGAGATGCTCAAGCGGCTGGAGGCCGAGGGCCTGATCGAGCGCGGCAAGAAGAAGGAGGCTCTCCTCACCGAGACCGGCCGCGAGCGCGCCGAGAAGGTCGTGCGCAAGCACCGGATCATCGAGCGGCTGCTCACCGACTTCATGGGCTACACCGCGTACGAGTCGCACGAGCGCGCCGACGAGATGGGCGACACGTTCGACGACGAGATGATCGAGCGGATCGACGACAAGCTCGGCCATCCGCAGCGCTGCCCGCACGGCTGGCCGGTCGACCCCGAGGTCGAACAGGCCGAGAACGCCGAGCTCACGCCGCTCGCGACGCTGCCAGCCGGGCAGCGGGCGACGATCGTCCGTCTCGCCGAGCACGACGGCGACCTGCTGCACTGGTTCTACGACCAGGGGCTGGTCCCGGGCACGAGCATCCTCGTGCGAGCCGCCGAGCCGGCGGCGGATCAGTTCACGGTGGCGATCGAGAAGGTCGGCGAGCGCGCGATCAGCGAGAAGGCCGCCGCCGGGCTTTTTGTCAGACCGTCGTAGGCTCCGCGAGACCGGCCGCCGCGCGTAGCGCGTCGGCGCGGCCGGTGCCCTCCCACGTGAAGCCGGAATCCTCGCGGCCGAAGTGCCCATATGCGGCCGTCTTCGCGTAGATCGGCCGCCGCAGGTCGAGATCGCGCAGGATCGCCGCCGGGCGCAGGTCGAAGTGCTCGCGAACCAGCTCCTCGATCTTCGGCACCGGGATCGCCTCGGTCCCGAACGTGTCCACGAGGATCGAGAGCGGGTGCGCGACTCCGATCGCGTACGCGACCTGGATCTGGCAGCGGTCGGCGAGCCCCGCCTTGACCACGTTCTTCGCCACCCAGCGCGCCGCGTACGCGGCCGAGCGGTCGACCTTCGTCGGGTCCTTGCCCGAGAAGGCGCCGCCGCCGTGCGGCGCGGCCCCTCCGTACGTGTCGACGATGATCTTCCGCCCGGTGAGGCCCGTGTCCCCCATCGGGCCGCCGATCACGAACTTGCCGGTCGGATTGCAGTAGACGAAGTCGCGGTCGTGCTCGAGCCGGCGCTCGTCGTAGAGATCCCGCGGGAGGATCGGCTCGATCACGTGCTCGATCAGGTCGGGCTTGAGCAGCGTGTCGCAGTCGAGCCCGTCGCGGTGCTGCGTGGAGATGAGCACCCGCTCGATCTCGACGGGCCGCTGGTGGCCGTGCTCATCGAGCTCGTAGCGGACGGTCACCTGCGTCTTCCCGTCGGGGCGGAGATACGGGAGCACGTCCGCCTTCCGCACCTCGGCCAGCCGCCGAGCGAGCCGGTGCGCCAGCATGATCGGCAGCGGCATCAGCTCGTCCGTCTCGTTCGACGCGTAGCCGAACATCATCCCCTGGTCGCCCGCCCCCTCGCGGTCGAGCGGGTCGCTGTCGCCGTGCTGCTCCTCGTACGAGTGCTCGACGCCCTGGGCGATGTCGGGCGACTGCTCGTCGATCGCGACCACCACGCCGCAGGTCTCGGCGTCGAAGCCGAACTTCGCGCGCGTGTAGCCGATCTCGCGGACCCGCTCGCGGACGAGGCGCGGGATGTCCACGTACGTGTCGGTCGTGATCTCGCCGGCAACGACGACGAGGCCGGTCGTGATGAGCGTCTCGCAGGCGACGCGCCCCGTGGGGTCGTCGGCGAGGACGGCGTCGAGCACGGAGTCGGAGATCTGGTCGGCCATCTTGTCCGGATGGCCCTCGGTGACCGACTCGGAGGTGAAGGAGAACGAGCGACTGGACATCGCCGGAACGTTAGCTCGCGAGCTACCGGCCGGTAGCAGCCACCGTTACGTAGCTGTAACGCGACTGCACGACTGTGTCCCGAGGTCGCTCGATTCCCTTGGCTGGAGCGAGACAACTCGTGACGCTTTCGTGATGGTGGCTGCTACCGGTCGTTGGTTCGCGCGCCGCTGGTTCGAAACGCTTCGACCAGAGTGCGGTCCAGGGCCGGAGGCTAAGACACCCGCGCAGCGGTGACTTAGCCGCAGGCCGAACCTGCGCTCGCGCCGGCCTTCGCCGCGCGCGAGCGCACGACAGAGCGCCGGCGCCGAACAGAGCGTTCCAAGACAAACAGCACGAAGCGGGCCGGAAACCGCGCTTTCCGGCCCGCGCAGTTCCGTCACCGCGGAAACGCGCAGCGTTTCCGCGGTTCAGCTTCGCGAGCTACTCCTCGGTCGGTTCGCGGCCCATCAAGCCCGCGGCGAGGTCGGTGATGCTCTGCCCGCCTAGGACCGCGCACACGCCCTCGGTGATCGGCAGCTCGACGCCGAGCCGGTGCGAGAGGTCGCGGAGCACCGGGGCCGTCGTCACGCCTTCCACGGTCTGGCCGATCTCGGCCACGGCCCGCTCCGGCGTCAGGCCCTGCGCGATCAGCTCCCCGGCGCGGCGGTTGCGGCCGTGCCGGCTCCAGCAGCTCACGTTCAGGTCGCCGATGCCGGCGAGGCCGGCGAACGTCTCCGGCCTCGCCCCCGCCTCCTCGCCCAGCCGTGTCATCTCGGCGAGGCCCCGCGCGATCAGCGAGGCCTTCGCGTTGTCGCCGAGCGCGAGGCCGTCGACGCCTCCTGCCGCGAGCGCGATCACGTTCTTCGCGGCACCGCACAGCTCGACGCCGACGAGGTCGGGGTTGACGTAGGCGCGGAAGAGGCCCGAGTTGATCGCGTGCTGCAGCTGTCCCGCGAGGAATCCGTCCTCGCTCGCAATCACGGCGGCGGTCGGCAGCCCTTCCGCGATCTCCTCGGCCATGTTCGGGCCGGACAGGACGGCGACGCCGCGGCCCCGGACCCGGGTCGAGAGGCGCTCGCCCGTCTGCGGATCGAGCCCCTTGGCGAGGCTGAGCACGGGCGCGTCGCCGGGCAGCGCCTCGACGACCTCGGCGAAGGCGCTGCTCGGCACGGCCGCTACGACGACGTCGACGGCCGACGGCGCCTCGGCGAGCGCGACAGCCTCCGCCGCGCTGAGGTCCACGCCCTGGAGATAGCGCGGGTTCCAGCCGGCGCGCGCGATCGCCTCCGCCTGCTCGGGCGAGCGGCACGCGAGCACGACGTCGTGGCCGCGGTCGAGCAGCACACGCGTGAACGCCGTCCCCCACGAGCCCGCGCCGACGACGAGGAACCGCATCGTCAGGATCGTTTCACGAAGTCGATCGAGACGGGCACCCCCTCCAGGCCGAAGCGCTCGCGCAACTGGTTCTCGACCCAGTAACCGTAGTCCCGCGTGACGAGGCCCGGGTCGTTGACGAAGAACCGGAACCGCGGCGGGCGCACGCGGATCTGCGCACCGTAGAGCAGGTTGAGCCGGCGCCCACGGCGCCCGCCCGGCGCCTGCCGCGCCTCGCGCAGGTCGGCGAGCGCGCGGTTCAGCTCCGGCGTCGGCACGCGGGCGACGTGCCGGTCGAACAGCTCGGCGACCCCGTCGAGCAGGCGCTCGAGGCCGCGCCCGGTGTGCGACGAGACGGCCACGAACGGCGGCCGCTGGCGCAGGCGCCGCCGCAGCTGGCCGCGCACGTCCTCGACGTTGATCGTGGTCGCGTCCCACTTGGACAGGACGACGAGCGTCGAGCAGTCCGCGTGCCGGGCCACGTCGGCCACCGAGATGTCCTGCTCGACGATCCCCTCCGCCGAGTCGACCAGGACGAGCGCGACGTCGGCCCGCTCGGCCGCCTCGAGCGCGCGCAGCTCGGAGTAGTACTCGATCCCTCGCCGGTGCCGGCGCTTGCGGCGGAGGCCGGCCGTGTCGATCAGGACGAACGTCCGCTCCCCTCGCTCGAGCACGGTGTCGACCGAGTCGCGGGTAGTCCCCGGGATCTCGCTCACGATCAGCCGCTCGCGTCCGAGGAGCGCGTTCACGAGGCTCGACTTGCCGACGTTCGGCCGGCCGAGGATCGCGACGCGGATCGCGTCGTCGGACAGGGAGGGACGTCCTGCCGGCGCCAGCCGCTCGAGCTCGGCGACGACCCGGTCGAGGAGGTCGCCCGAGCCGGTGCCGTGCTGGCCGGAGATGGGGATCGGGTCGCCGAGGCCGAGGCTGTGCAGCTCGAGCGCGAGCGGCTCCTGGACCGGATCGTCGATCTTGTTCGCGAGCACGAGGACCGGCTTGTGCGACTCGCGCAGGATCTGCGCCACCTCCTCGTCGCCCGGGGTGACGCCGGCGCGCGCGTCGACGACGAAGAGCACGAGGTCCGCCTCCTCGACGGCCTCCCGGGCCTGCTGCGCGATGGCGCGGGTGAGGGGCGTACGGTCGGCGATGTCGACGCCGCCCGTGTCGACGAGCACGAATCGCTTTCCCGTCCACTCGCACACGAGCTCCTTGCGGTCGCGCGTCACCCCCGGCATCTCGTGCACGACCGCCGCCCGCGTCTCGGTCAGCCGGTTGACGAGCGTCGACTTGCCGACGTTCGGGAAGCCGACGATCGCCACCGCGCCGATGAGCGGCGGCGGCGGCTGTGCCTCGAGCCGGTCGGTCTCGTCGGTGGTCACACGGGAAGCGTGACGGGCGCGGAGCCCTCGCGCGTCGGCGGCACCGCGACGCGCGGCCGTCCCGCCTCGTGCAGGTCCCGTAGCCAGGCCCAGAGGCGGTGGAGCTCGTCCTCGATCTGCTCCGACGCCTCGCGGTACCCCTTGGCCCCGCGGGGCAGCCCGTCGAAGCGCATCGGCTCGCTCCACGCGAGCGATACGGGCGCGAAGTTGACGGGCCGCCAGTCCTGCGAGCCGTGGATGGCGGCGCAGATCACCGGCACCTCCCCCTGGATGGCGGCCATCGCGGCTCCCGGCTGGACGTGGCCCGGCACGCCGCTCCGCTGCCGCGTCCCCTCGACATAGACACCGAGAACATGGCCGTCGCGCACGACCTCGCGCATCCGCCGCACGGCGTCGCGGTCGGACTCGCCGCGGCGCACGGAGATCGTGCCGAAGGTGCGGATGAAGGGGCCGAGGCCGGGAACCCGGTGGGCCTCGACCTTCGCGAGGTAGTAGATGTTGCGCTTGCAGACCCAGCCGAGGCAGGAGATGTCGATCCAGTGGAAGTGGTTCATCGCGATGACGAGCCCTCCGCTCTGCGGGATCCGCTCGGTGCCGTACGAGCGGAGCCGCGTCGCGATCGCGCTCGGCAGGCCGAGCGCGGGCCGGCCGAACATCCACATGACGTCGACGGAGTTCACGCCGCGGGAGTGCGTTCGCGGACGAGCGCCTCGATCCGGTCGACCACGTCGCCGACCTGCAGGCTCGTCGTGTCGATCTCGGTCGCGTCGGGGGCCGGCTGCATCCGGGCCGCGTCGCTCTCGTCGCGCAGGCGCAGGTCGGTGGCGAGCGCGTCGGCGCCGATGCCGGGCCGCTCGGCGACGCGCCGCTTGGCGCGCTCCTCGCGGTCGGCGACGAGAAAGACCTTCACCTCGGCGTCGGGCGCGACGACGGTGCCGATGTCGCGACCCTCGATCACCACGTCGCCGTCGCTGCCGAGTTGGCGCTGCCGCTCCCGCATCACCGCGCGGACCGCGGGATGGCGGGCGACGACCGGGACCATCCGGTCGACGCGGGTCTCGCGGATCGAGGCGGTGACGTCGGTGCCGGAGATCCAGACGCGGTCGTCCTCGGAGAAGAGGACGGGCTGCTCGCGGGCGAGCTGCGCCAGCGCCTCCGCGTTGCCGAGGTCGAGGCTGCGCTGCATCGCGAGCCAGGTGAGCGCGCGGTACATCGCGCCGGTGTCGAGGTAGCGGAAGCCGAGCCGCTCCGCGAGCGCGCGCGCCACTGTGCTCTTCCCCGCGCCGGCGGGGCCGTCGATCGCAACTATCACCGTCTCGTCACCGACTCCAGAAGCTCGTAAAAGCCGGGGAAGCTTATAGCTGCCGTGTCGGCGCCCTCGATGGCCACGCCCTCGCGGG
>JBJMKE010000016.1:0-41130 GCA_045806005.1 Gaiellaceae bacterium | reverse complement strand
GCGACCGTCTCGCCGTGGTTCGCGCCGGGGGCGACGCCGAGCCCGCCGATCATCCCCGCCGCGAGGTCGGAGAGGACGTCGCCGTAGAGGTTCGGCAGCACGAGCACGTCGTACTCCTCCGGCCGCTGCACCAGCTGCATGCACATGTTGTCCACGATGCGGTCGTCGAACTCGACGTCGGTGTTCTCGGCGGCGACCTCGCGGGCGACTCGCAGCCAGAGGCCGTCCGTGAACTTCATGATGTTCGCCTTGTGCACGGCTGTGACCTTGCGGCGGCCGTTGCTGCGGGCGTAGTCGAACGCGAACTCGAAGATCCGGCGCGTGCCGGTGACGGAGATCGGCTTGATCGAGATGCCGGCGTCGTTGTGGCGGAGCTGTCCTCCGTGCGCCTCGATCCACTCGATCAGCTCGCCCACCTCCGGCGTCCCTTCCTCGTACTCGATCCCCGCGTAGAGATCCTCGGTGTTCTCGCGCACGATGATCAGGTCGACGTCCTCGAAGCGGCTGCGGACGCCGGGATAGCTCTTGCACGGGCGCACCTGCGCGTACATGTCGAGCTCCTTGCGGAGCGCGACGTTGACCGAGCGGAAGCCGCCGCCGATCGGGGTCGTGATCGGGCCCTTGAGCGCGACGCCGGTCTCACGGATCGCGTCGAGGACGTCGGGCGGCAGCGGATTGCCGCCGTGCTTCTCCATCACGTCCGCGCCGGCCTCGCGCACGTCCCAGTCGAGCTCGACGCCGGTGGCCTCGAGAACGCGCCGCGTCGCCTCCGTCAGCTCCGGCCCCGTGCCGTCGCCGGGGATGAGGACAACCCTGTGCGCCACGGGCGCGAGCGTAGCGGAGGGGATACTTCCGCCGGTGCAGAGACTCGTCGTTCTCATGGCTCTCGCCGGGGACCAGTCGGCCCCCTTCGACATCTGGATCATGCGTCCCGACGGCACGCATCTCAGCCGGGTGACGAACGAGGCGGCCCGGCGCTCCGGCCTCCGCCGCGCGGTAGAGCCGAGCTGGTCGCCCGACGGTCGCCGGATCGTCTTCGTCCGCCAGTTCTCCGACCGGCCGGATCGATTGGCGGTGGTCTCCCTCGCAGGCCGCCGGGAAAGAGCGCTTCCCGTGCGCGGCGACACTCCCGCGTGGGGGAGGCCGGGGATCACGTATGCCGGTCGCGGCGGAATCATGCTCCTCGATCCCGGCTCCGGCCACTCGGCGGTCTTCGCGGCCCTGCGTGAGCGCGTCATCGCGCTCGCGTGGTCGTCGCGGGGCGAGCTCGCCGCGCTCGAGGGAGACCTCGGGGAGCGGTAGTGGTCTATTCGAGGGACGGACGGATCCTGCGCGTGTTCGGGGCGCCGAGCCCGGCGGCCGGGACGTGCGGCCTCAGCTGGTCGCCGGACGGACGTCGCCTGCTCGTGCGGGTGGAGAATACGCCGTGCTCCGGAACCGGTTGCCCCGGAGCCGCAGGCCGCAACGCGGCGCCTTTACGGGCTTCTGGACGGTGAGTGCCGCCGGGCGGCACTGGCGCCTGCTGCCGTTCCGCCACGCGGCCGGCCCATCCTGCACCCTCAGCTGGCGCTGATCGGAGGAGCGCTCGCTACGCTCAGCCGGTGACTCTCGCCGAGGCAGCGGCTCGTGCGGACGAGCTCGCGACGAGCGGCGACGCGCAGGAGCTCGCGTCGTTACGCACCCAGTGGGACGACGAGCTCGAGGCCGCGGCGCGCAGCGCGGACTTCCGCGAGCGGGCGCTCGCCTTTCGCGCAATCGGCATGTTTCGCTGGCGCGCCAAGGAGGAGCTGCTGCGGCGGGGGCTCGACGACGGCAGTCCCGCGGCTCGCGGCTCGGCGCTCCTTTCGCTCGAGATGCTCTCGCGCGACCACCCGAGCACCGTCAACTCGATCCGGCCGCTGCTGCACAAGCTGCTCGCCGCCGAGGACGAGAACCCGGCGGTGCGCCGGCTCGCCGTGCTGGTGCTCAAGAACGGCTCCGCGCAGCGCGACACGATCGTCCTGCTCGAGGGGTTCGCGGCGGACGACGCCACGCCCGGCGATCTGCAGCGGGCGGCCGGCAGCGTGGCGCAGGCACTGAAGCAGAAGGCGCGGGAGAAGCGCTAGTTCGGAGAACGCGTCAGGCGGTGCAGCTTGCGCAGACGCGGTCCCGGATCTCCCTGCCGCAGGAGGGGCAGACGCGCCGGCGCCGACGGTGCTCGAGCGCGCTCTTGGAGAGGCCCGCCTGGACCATGAGCCAGCCGGCCCCGAGAGTGGCGACGGCGGCGATTGCGACGTGCGGATCGGGGTGCATGCTTATTACTTCCTGGTCGCTTGCGATGCGGATTTGCTGCGGCGCGCATGCGGGTGCGCCTGGAAATACAACTCGCGCCGCCGACGATCGGATACGTGCGTGTACAGCTCCGTGGTTGCGAGGTCTGCGTGGCCGAGCATCTCCTGCACGGCCCGCAGGTCGGCGCCTCCCTCGAGCAGATGGGTAGCGAACGAGTGGCGCAGGAGGTGGGGATGGATCCGCTCGGGCTCGAGCCCGGCCTTTTCCGCAAGCCGCCGCAGGATGAGGAAGACGCCCGCACGGGTGAGCGCGCCGCCGTTGGCGTTGAGGAACAGCTCCTGCCGGGTGCGGCGCTCGAGGAACGGCCGGCCGCGCGAGATGTAGCGCCGCAGGGCGTCCACGGCCTCGCGGCCGATCGGGACGACGCGTTCCTTGTTTCCCTTGCCCACGCAGCGCACGAGGCGGTTCTCGAGATCCACGGACTGCCGGTCGAGCGACACCGCTTCGCTCACGCGCAGCCCGCCGCCGTAGAGGAGCTCGGCGATGGCGCGGTCGCGGAGGGCGCGTGGCGTCGTGCCCGCCGCCGCGTCGAGGAGCCGCTCGACCTCGGCCGGCGAGAGCGTGCGTGGCAGCGTCCGGCGGCGCTTCGGCAGCTCGACGCTCGCCGCCGGGTTGTCCGTGCGCGCTCCGAGGAGCATCTGGTGGCGGAAGAATGACCGAACGGCGGCCAACCTGCGCGCGATTGTCGTCGGCGCGAGGCCGTCCGCGCGCAGCTGCGCGACGTAGGCGGCGAGGTCGTCGGCGCTCGCCGCCGCCGGTGAGCTGCCGAGCCAGGCGGCCAGGTGGGCGAGGTCGCGCCGGTACGCCTCGACGGTGCGGGGCGCGAGCCGGGCGGCGGCGAGGGCGAGGAAGCCATCGACTGCGGGATCGGAGGTGGGCACGCGCCTGACTTCGGCCTCGCCGCACCGACGCCTTCCAGAATGCGGCCGTGGAGCGCAGGCGCGTCGTCGTGCACGGCTTCGTCCAGGGTGTCGGGTTCCGCTACGCGGTCCAGCGGGCGGCGGACTCGCGCGCTGTCGCCGGGTGGGTGAGGAACCGGCCGGACGGGACGGTGGAGGCGGTCTTCGAGGGTGAGCGCGAGGACGTCGAGGCACTGGTCGGCTTCTGCCGGGAGGGACCGCGCGGCGCCGAGGTCGAGCGGGTCGAGGTCGCGCGCGAGTCAGCGGAGGGGCTGAGGGGCTTCCGCGTCGCCGGCTGACGGCGCGGCCGGCAGCAGCGGCCGCAGCTGGTCGGCCTTTGCCCAGACGATCTCGCCGCGAACGAGCTCCAGCTGGTCGACGTCCTCCCGACGCAGCCTGGCGGTCATCCGCTCGCCGCTGCCGTCGGCGAGCTCGATGCGGACGTCGGCTCCGACGACGACGATCCGCTCGACCTCCACCTCGACGGCGCCGTCGCCGGGAAACCGGTCGAGCAGGATCTCGTGGGGCCGTACGAAGCCGTCGCCGAGACGGAAGGCGTCGCCGAGGAAGCGCAGCACGAACTCCGACGCGGGCCGGTCGTAGAGGTCGGCGGGCGAGCCGACCTGCTCGAGCCGCCCGTGGTTGAGGACGGCGACGCGGTCGGAGACCTCCATCGCCTCCTCCTGGTCGTGGGTGACGAAGACCGTCGTCACGTGCACCTCCTCGTGGAGGCGGCGTAGCCAGTCGCGCAGCTCGGCCCGGACACGCGCGTCGAGCGCCCCGAACGGCTCGTCGAGCAGGAGGACCTCCGGCTTCGCGGCGAGGGCGCGCGCGAGTGCCATGCGCTGCCGCTGCCCGCCCGAGAGCCGCGACGGATAGCGGTCGCCGAAGCCCTGGAGCTGCACGAGCTCGAGCAGCTCGTCCACGCGCTCGCGGATCTCGCTCTTCGGCCGTTTCCGGATCGACAGCGCGAAGCCGACGTTGTCGCGCACGGTCATGTGCTTGAACGCCGCGTAGTGCTGGAAGACGAAGCCGACGTCGCGGCGCTGCGGCGTGAGGCGCGTCGCGTCCTCGCCCGAGAGGAGAATCTCTCCCGAATCGGGACGCTCCAGGCCCGCGACGATGCGTAGCAGCGTCGACTTGCCGGAGCCGCTCGGGCCGAGCACCGCCGTGAGCGAGCCGGGTGGGATCTCGAGCGAGACGCCGTCGAGGGCGGTGAAGGTGCCGAATCGCTTCGTGACGTTGCGGATCTCGATGGACATCAGGCGCGGTCCTCCCGGGGCCGGATCAGGGTCATGGCGATGAGCACGAGGACGGCCATCGTCGCGAGAACGAGGGACACGGCGTAAGCGCCCGCCGTGTTGAAGTTGAGCGTCAGGTCCTCCACCAGCGTCGTCGCCGTCTCGGTCTTGTCGACGATGCGCCCGGAGACGACCGCCACCGCGCCGTACTCGCCGAGGCAGCGGGCCGTCGTGAGAACGACGCCGTAGATCACCGCCCAGCGGATCGACGGCAGCGTGATCCTCCAGAACCGCTGCCAGCGGGACGCGCCGAGGGTGGCCGCAGCCTGCTCCTGCTCGTGCCCGAGCTCGCGCAGAGTGGGGATCACCTCGCGGGCGACGAACGGAACGGAGACGAAGATCGTCGCGAGCACGATCGCCGGCATGGCGAAGAGCACCTGGAAACCGTGCTCCGACAGCCAGGTCCCGAACCAGCCGGTACGCGGGGAGTAGAGGAGGAAGAGCGCGAGGCCGATCACGACGGGCGAGACCGCGAGAGGGAGGTCGATGAACGCGTTCAGCAGGCCCTTGCCGCGGAAGCGGCGACGCACGATCGCGAGGGCGCAGAGCACGCCGAAGACCGTGTTCAGCGGCACGGCGATCGCCGTCGCGATCAGGGTGACCTTGAAGGCGTGGACCGTTCCCGGGTCGGAGAGCGTCTTCCACACGGGCTCGAGCCCGCTTGCGAACGTGCGGTAGAAGACCATCGCGAGTGGCGCGAGCAGGATCACGAGGAGGTAGCCGAGGGCGACGGCGCGAAGGCCCAGGCGGCTAAGCACGCTCGTGCCTCGTGTAGAAGAAGCGCAGCGCGCCGACCGCGAGCAGCAGCACGAACGCCGAGCCGAGGAGGACGACCGCGACCGCTGCCGCGTAGCCCGGATAGCCGCTCTGGATCTGGTTGAGGATGAAGACCGACGCGACTTCCGTGTGGTACGGGTTGTTGCCGGAGATCACGACGATCGCGCCGATCTCCCCGAGGGCGCGCGCGAGGGCGAGCACCGCTCCGGAGAGGATCCCCGGCAGGATGTTCGGCAACACGATTCGCCGGAAGACCGTGAACCGGCCGGCGCCGAGCGAGCGGGCCGCTTCCTCCATCTCCGCGTCGAGCTCGAGCAGCACGGGCTGCACGGTCCGGACGACGAACGGCAGCGTGACGAAGCAGAGCGCGAGCACGATCGCTCCCCGGGTGTAGGCGACGTGCGCGCCGACCGGTGACTGCGGCCCGTACAGCGCGAGGAGGGTGAGCCCAGCGACGATGGTCGGCAGCGCGAACGGCAGGTCGATCACCGCGTTCACGAGAGCCTTGCCGCGGAAGTCGTCCCGCACGAGGACCCAGGCGGTCACGGTGCCGAGCACGACGTTGATCAGCACGACGACGAAAGCCGCCCCGAAGGTCAGCTTCAGCGCGGCGACGGCCTCAGGGCTCGAGACGACTTCCCAGAAGGCGTGCATGCCGCCCTGTCGCGACTCCCAGAGGAGGGCGGCGAGCGGCAGGACGACGATCACGCTCAGGTACGTCGTGATGACGCCGACGGACAGGGCTGTGCTGCCCCGTCCGCCGGCGCCGATCCGGCGTGAGATCGTGGCGGTGGACGCCGCGACGCTGCTAATGGGTCGGGCCTCCGACCGCCTGCTCGATCTTGCTCATGCGGCCGTGGATCGGGTCGAACCACACCCGGTTCACCTTGAGCCAGCCGCCGAAGAGCCGGTCGCGAATGTTGAAGGTCGGGCCGGTCGCGTACTTCTTGCTCCAGCTCGAGAGGTTCGGCCGCTTCAGGACCGACCTCACGACCGGCCGGTAGCCGTTGGCCGCGAAGATCGCCTGCTGCTTCGGCGCATGGGCGTAGGCGACGAACGCCTTCGCCGCCGCCGACGCGCTCCTGAGAGCGACCATCGGCAGCTGGATCAGCAGCGTCGGCTTCGGCACGACGAGCTGGCCGTGCTTGCCCGCGGCGAAGGCGCTGTAGGCCTCACTCTCGTACGTGATCAGAGCGTCTCCCTTGCCGGCGAAGAACGTGTTCGCCGCGGTCGAGCCCGAAGGATCCTGGGAAACGACGTGGCGGAACAGCTTCGTCACGAAGGCGATCGCCTTCTTGTCGCTCATCCCGCCCTTGCGGGCCGCTCCGTAGGCCGCGAGCACGTTCCACTTGGCCGAGCCGGAGCTGAACGGGTTCGGAGTCACGACCTGGACGCCCGCCTTCGTCAGGTCGCTCCAGGAATGGATGTGCTTCGGATTGCCGGGGCGCACGACGAAGGCGACGACCGAATCCGCCACGACGCCGCCGTAGGGCGCGGTGGTCCAGTTCCTGGCCACGAGCCCGGCGGTGACGAGCGTGTCGATGTCGAGCCCGGTCGAGAGAAAGGCGATGTCCGCGGGCTGCCCGGCGGCGATGGCCCTGGCCTGCGAGCCCGACGGCCCGTACGACTGGGTGAACGACACGCCCCGGCCGGCGGCCTGGTGCCCGAAGCGTGAGATGAGCTTCTGCAGCACGGGCTTCGGCGTCGAGTAGGCGACGAGGTTCAGAGTCGTCCCCGCCCGGTGGGCCTGGGCCGCGCCGACAGAGAGGAACAGCACAGGGACGATGAGTACGAAGGGGAGGATTCGACGCATGAACAGCCTTTCCTGGGAGACCCTACTGATTTAGTAGGTATTTGCGAAACTGATTATTGCCATAAGTCAGGGTGCACCGCAAGTCGGGACCCGTCAGCTCTTGGGCACGATGTCCGCGAGCGTCGTCTGCTCGAGGACGCCGCGCATCCCCGTGCGCAGGTCGAGCCAGACACTGCGCAGCCCGGCGGCCGGGCCTTCGTACTCCAGCTCGTCCGGGCGCACGCCGCGGACGGTGGCAATCGGCCCCTCGAGCTCGCGGATCACGTCGGCAATCGAGATCTCCTCGGCCGGCCGCGCGAGCTGGTAGCCGCCCACGGCGCCGCGCTGGCTCGCCACCAGGCCGGCGCTCCGGAGCTGCGAGAGGATGCTCTCGAGGAACTTCGGCGGGATGTGCTGGGCGGACGCGAGCTGTTCCGCGGTCATGAGGCCGGGCGGCGCGGCGGCCAGCTCCGCCATCGCCCGCAGCGCGTAGTCGACCTTCGCCGAGACCCGCATGGACGCATTCTTTCCGAGAGGCTACGAGCGAGGGTGCGCCCGGTCGTAGACGCGCCGCAGGTGCCGCGGGTCGACGTGGCTGTAGACCTGCGTCGTCGAGAGCGAGCTGTGGCCGAGCAGCTCCTGGATCGTGCGAAGGTCGGCGCCGCCGTCGAGCAGGTGCGTGGCGAAGGCGTGCCGCAGCCGGTGCGGGTGGGGGACCATGCGTCGGAGCGTGCTCGTGTCGAGGCGACGGCCGCGCGCGGAGAGGAAGAAGGCGTCGTTCGCGCCTTTCGCCAGCGCGGGCCGCCCCTCGCGGAGGTAGCGGGCGAGCCAGAGCGCCGCCTCCTCGCCGAGCGGCACGACGCGTTCCTTGCCGCCCTTGGCCTTGCGGACGTGCACGAGCTCCTGTTCGAAGTCCACGTCGCCGAGGTCGAGACCCACGGCCTCGGCGCTGCGCAGCCCCGCCGAGTAGACGAGCTCGACGAGCGCGCGGTTCCGCAGCGGGATCGGGCCGTCTCCCTCCAGTGCCTCGAGCAGGCGCTCGACCTCGGCGGCGCCCGGAGCGTCGGGCAGCCGGCGGGCCCGGCGGGGCGCGAGCCGGGCGTCGGGGACGCGCTCCGGGCCGAGGGCGTGCCTGAGGAAGGCGCGCACTGCGGCCAGCTTGCGGCCGATCGTGGCAGGCGCGAGCTTTCTGCCGCGCCGAGCGCCTCCGAGCCAGGCGACGTAGTCGGCGAGCACGCGCACGTCGACGTCGTCGAGCCTGGTGCCGCGCTCCTCGAGCCAGCCGCAGAACTCGCCGACGTCGTGGCCGTAGGCCCGGCGGGTGCTCGCGCTCAGCGCCGGCGAGGCGAGAAAGCGATCGGCTGCGGCACGCGCCTCCACAAAAGACGGTTCGCCGCGCCTCGTGCGCTTCCCTTTCGTTAGCGTGGCCTCGTGATCGCGAAGCACGACGTGCTCGTCGTCGGAGCGGGCTGTGCAGGCATGCGCGCCGCGATCGAGGCTTTCGACGCGGGCGCGGACGTGGCGATGATCTCGAAGCTCCATCCGACCCGCTCGCACTCGGGTGCCGCGGAGGGAGGCATCAACGCGGCGCTCGGCAACGCGGCCGAGGACAACGCCGAGATCCACGCCTACGACACCGTCAAGGGCTCCGACTACCTCGGCGACCAGGACGCGATCGAGATCTTCGCCGAGGAGGCGCCGGGCGACATCCTCCAGCTCGAGAACTGGGGCGCGGTCTTCTCCCGCCGCGAGGACGGCAAGCTCGCTCAGCGCCCGTTCGGGGCCGCCGGCTCGCCGCGCACGGTCTACTCGGCCGACATCACCGGCCACGTCCTGATCCAGGTGCTCTGGGAGCAGTGCTGCAAGCGCGACATCCCGGTCTACGAGGAGTTCTTCGCCTGGCAGCTCGTGGAGAACGACGGGCGCTGCCAGGGCGTCGTCTGCTGGGACCTGCTGCACGGCGGGCTCAAGACGGTGGGCGGCAAGACGGTCGTGCTCGCGACGGGCGGTGCGGGCAGGCAGTACCGCGTGACGACGAACGCCTACGCCTGCACCGGCGACGGGATGGCGATGGCACTCCACGCCGGCCTGCCACTCAAGGACATGGAGTTCATGCAGTTCCATCCGACGACGCTCTACCCGACCGGGATCCTCCTCACCGAGGGCATCCGCGGTGAGGGCGGCTACCTGATCAACAAGGACGGCGAGCGGTTCATGAAGCGGTACGCACCGAACGCGCTCGAGCTCGCCTCGCGCGACGTCGTCTCCCGCTCGGAGCAGACGGAGATCGACGAGGGCCGCGGGATCGAGGGCAGCGTCCTGCTCGACATGCGCCACCTCGGCGCCGAGCGGATCATCGAGCGGCTGCCGGGCTCGCGCGAGCTCTCGATGGTGTACGCCGGCATCGATCCGATCTACGACCCGGTGCCCGTGCGGCCGGGCGCGCACTACCACATGGGCGGCATCGAGACCGACAACGACGGCGCCACCGAGATGACCGGCCTCTACGCCGCCGGCGAGTGCGCGTGCGTCTCGATCCACGGCGCCAACCGGCTCGGCGGCAACTCGCTGATGGAGACGATCACCTTCGGGCGGCGTGCCGGCCGCTCGGCCGCGGAATGGGCGCTCTCGCACACCACCGTCGAGGTGCCCGAGTCGGTGGAGCGCGACGCCGAGGACAAGGTGCGCGAGCTGCTGGACCGCGAGGACGGCGAGCGGCCGTGGAAGCTGCGCGACGAGCTCGGGAGCTCGATGCTCGAGAACTTCGCGGTCTTCCGCCGCGAGGAGCAGATGACGAAGCAGATCGAGATCATCGAGGGCCTCCGCGAGCGCTACCCCAACGTCTACGTCGAGGACAAGGGCGAGGTCTTCAACAGCGACCTCACCCAGGCGATCGAGCTCGGGAACATGCTCGACACCGCGCTCTGCATGGTCGCCGCCGGCGTCGTCCGCAAGGAGAGCCGCGGCGCCCACGCGCGGCCGCACGACTACCCGACCCGCGACGACGAGAACTTCCTCCATCACTCGATCACCCGCTGGAAGGACGGCGGCGTCGAGCTGACGACCTCCGAGGTGCGGTTCACGAACTGGCAGCCGGAGGAGAGGAAGTATTAGTGGCCCGCCCGGCGACACACAGCGGCGTCTGGCCCGCGATCACGCGGCGCGCTGCGGCGTCCTCGGTCGCGCCCGGGCCAGCAGGCCCGAACGCTCCCTGCGTCCTTGCATCGCTTGGTGCTCGCGACCCAGGCATCCACCAGCGCCACCGGGCGGGCCACTGATGCAAGTCGCTCTGAAGATCTGGCGCTACGACTCCGCGACGGGCGAGCGGGAGCTGCGTGAGTACGAGATCGAGGCGCCCGAGGAGGCGACGCTCCTCGACTGCCTCGACATCGTCAAGGACCGTCACGACGGCACGCTGGCCTACCGCAAGAGCTGCCGGATGATGATCTGCGGCTCGTGCGGGATGCGCATGGACGGCGCCGCCGTCCTCGCCTGCAAGACGCGCATGTACGACATCGCGCAGGAGGGCCGCGTCCCCGTCGTCTCGGCAATGGGGAATCTCCCGATCGTCAAGGACCTCGTCGTCGACATGGATCCCTTCTGGGACAAGTTCAAGGCGATGCGGCCGTGGCTCGAGCCGGGCTACGAGCGGCCCGAGGACGGGCGCGAGTACCGGATCACGCAGGAGCGGCAGAACGTGATCCACAAGGAATCGCTCTGCATCAACTGCGGCTGCTGCGTCTCGGAGTGCAACGCGATGGAGTCCGATCCCGAGTTCCTCGGGCCGCAGGCGCTCGCGAAGGGCATGCGCTTCGTCGGCGACCCGCGCGACCGCGCGACGGTCGAGAGACTCGAGAGCTACAGCGGCGAGCACGGGATCTGGGAGTGCACGCGCTGCTTCTTCTGCAACGAGCGCTGCCCGAAGGGCGTCGACCCGCGTGACGCGATCGCGAAGCTCGGCGCGGAGGCCGTCTCCCACGGCATCGACCGCGACATGGGCGCGAAGCACGCGAAGTGGTTCATCCGCTCGACGGAGACGACCGGCTGGCTGCGCGAGACGGAGCTCGTCCCCAAGACGCAGGGCATCGTCGCCTCGCTCAAGGAGACGAAGTTCGCGATCAACCTGGCGAAGCACAACAAGGCCGGCCTCGCCTTCCCGCCGCACGTCGCGGCCGACGTGAACGAGGCGCGCAACCTCCGCAAGCTCGTCCACGAACAGGACCGCGGTGGCGCGCTCGGCCATGTGCAGGGCGAGCGCGCGCTGGCGCGGCTCGCACACGGCAACGTCGGCGAGTCGCTCGAGGAGATCTACGCGCGGCCCGGCGCCGCTCCCCGGCCGTTCCTTCCGGGCGAAGGGTCGGCGGAGGGGCAGGGGAGCCTGACGCAGGCGGACGTGACCCCCGGCAAGGAACCGACGAGGAAGCGAGGCGAGGCGTGAGCGCGACGGAACCGGCCCTGAAGCGGGTGGCCTACTACAAGGGCTGCCTCGCCTCGCTCTCGGCGAAGGAGCTCGACACCTCGACCCAGGCGCTCGCGCCGCAGGTCGGGCTCGATCTGGTCGAGCTCGAGGCGGTGACGTGCTGCGGCGCCGGCGACATCCACGAGGCGGAGCCGGACTATTACCTCCACCTCAACGCCCGCATCCTCGCCTACGCGGAGGCGACCGGCTGCGACACGCTGCTGACAGTCTGCAACGTCTGCACGCTCAACCTCCGCCAGGCGAACTTCATGTTGCAGGGCGACTCCGACCTGCTGGCGCGGGTCAACGAGAACCTCGAGACCGTCGGCGTGCCGCGGTACGCGGGCGGCGTCGACGTGCGGCACCTGCTGTGGGAGATCGCGGAGGGCGACGGCTACGAGAGGCTCAAGGAGGTCGCGCACCGCGGCCTGAAGGGGCTCAAGGTGGCGCCGTTCTACGGCTGCCAGATCCTGCGCCCTTCGAAGATCCTCGGCTTCGAGGATCCCGATCGGCCGTGGTCGCTCGAGCGGATCATCGAGGCCTGCGGCGGCGAGGCGATCGACTATCCGGCCAAGATCAAGTGCTGCGGCTTCCCGATCATCCAGGCGCGGGAGGAGACCGCGATGGGCGAGCTGATCCAGCCCGTCGAGCAGGCGCTCGAGGCCGGCGCCGACGTGATGGTGACCCCGTGCCCGCTCTGCCACCTCTCGCTCGACGCGTGGCAGCAGAAGCTCGAGGCGTCCACGGGGCGGACGTTCAACCTGCCGATCCTCCACCTGGCGCAGCTCGTCGGGGTCGCGGCGGGGCTCGAGGAGTCGGAGCTGAAGTTCAAGCGCCACATCGTCGACCCGCGGCCGGCGCTCGAGCGGCTCGAGGTCTGAGACCGATCCCGGCAGGTAACAAGTTGTTACAAGCGGCCGCCGGTGCGGCGCTGGGGTGGGGCCTGCTCGAGGCGGGCTGGGTGCGGCTGCGCGAGCTCCAGGTGGAGCTGCCCGGGCTGCCTCCGGAGCTCGACGGGCTGCGGATCGTGCACCTCTCGGACTTCCACTTCGGCGTTCCCTCGCCCGGGGTCGGCGCTGCCTGGCAGGCCGCCGTCTGGGCCCGCGAGCGGCAGCCGGACCTCGTGGCGGTCACCGGCGACCTCCTGACGAACCCGCGGGGTGAGCCGATGCTGCGCCGGCTCGTGCGCGTGCTGCCGCAGCCGACCGTCGCGGTGCTCGGGAATCACGACCTCGCCATCAGCCGCGACCCGCAGGCGCGCCGCTCCGACTTGCGCGAGCTCGAGCCGGCGACGCTGCTACGGGACGACGGGCGGCTGCTCGAGCTCCGCGGCCGCAGCGTCTGGATCGCCGGGGCGGAACCGCTCCTGATCCTGCGCGGCCGGCCGCGCCTCGATCCCAACGCGCTTGCGCGGCAGGCGGAATTCTCGATCCTCCTCTGCCACTACCCGCGCGTGCTCGAGCAGCTCGAGCCGGGCCGCTTCGACCTCGTCCTCAGCGGCCACATGCACGACGGTCAGATCACGCTTCCGTACCCGGGCGGGAAGGTGCTGCTGGCGCATCCGAGCGCGCCGTACCGGCGAGGCGTCTACCGGAGCGCCGCCGCGACGATGCACGTCTCCGCCGGCCTCGGCACGACGTTCGTCCCGCTGCGCTTCGCCGCGCGTCCCGAGGCCACCGAGCTCACGCTCAGGACGAGCACCTAACAGGGCTACCCTTGACGGCAATGGCCGGCCAGGCGTCGATCTCGACCGAGATCCTCGCGCGCTACGCCGCCGACGCGGCGCGAGAGGTGGAAGGAGTGCGGGGACTCGCGGACAGCCCGCTGCCCCGGCGGCATGCTGCGCGCGTGACCGGCTCCAACCGCACCGTTCGGGTCGAGGTCCACGTCGTCACGGAGTGGGGAGCCTCGATCCCGACGGTGGGGAGGCTCGTACAGGAGCGCGTGCGGGAATACCTGCGCAGCATGGCCGACGTCGAGCCCGAGTCCGTCCATGTCGTCGTCGACGGGGTGGCGGCGGAATGAGCACGCGGATCAGCGGCCTCACCGGCGTGACGCTGGAGACGGCGCCGTCGGTCTGCCACGAGTGCATCTGGTGGCAGACGCGGAACGGGCGCAGCGCCGACAAGCGCAAGTGGATCCGCGACGCCGAGGAGGAGTGGGGAGCGTGGGGCACCGTCTACCACGACGACGACGGCCGGCTGCTCGGCTCGATGCAGTACGGGCCGGCGGAGCTCTTCCCCCGCGCGCGCGAGCTGCCGGCGGGGCCGCCGAGCGACGATGCCGTGCTCGTCACGTGCGCGTATCTCACCGATCCGACGCGGCCCTGGGTGATGCAGTCGCTCTTTCTCACCGCGATCGGCGACGCGCGCGAGCGGGGCGCCAAGGCGCTCGAGGCGTTTGCCTACCGCTACCCGGAAGGGGAGACGAGCTTCGAGCGCTTCCACGTCCACCGCACGGTCTTCCCGGCGGATTTCCTGGCCGACTTCGGCTTCCTGTCGGTGCGGACGAAGGGGCGTGTCGAACTCGCGCGGCTCGAGCTCGGCGGGCTGCAGCCGGTCGAGGAAGGCGCGCGCGAGAAGGTGCTCGCCGTCGTGCGCGAGGCGTTCATGCCCGCGCCCGCGCCGCAGCGGCCCTAGAGGAGTACCTAGGCCCTGAAGTACGTGAACAGCACGAGCGCGGCCATCGCCAGCGAGCAGAGCACGAGCGCCGCCATCCAGAGCCAGTACCGGTCGATCCGCAGCAGCAGTGGCAGCGACGGCTCGCCGCCGGGCGCCGGCTCCCCGCAGAGTGGGCACTTGCCCCCGGTGTAGAGCGGACGGAACCAGAAGCCGTCCTCCGGGCACAGGGCGTAATGGTCGGGGCGGCTCCGCAGCGGGGATCTGATCGCGACGTTCACGACGGTCTCCCCATTCCCCAGGAGCGCAGGCTGACCCCGGTGCCGATCACGAGCGCCTGCCACACGAGGTACGCGGCCAGGAGCCAGACCGGCTTTCTGGTCACGGACGTGAGCACCGACGACGAAGCAGGGACGGCCTGCGCGGCGCTGCCGCTCGACCCCGGCTGCGACGAATAGCCCGACCCCGGCGCTCCACCGCCCGACAGTCCCGTGGAGCTACTGCTTCCCAGCCCCGCCCCGCCGGAGCTCGAGCCCGAGCCGATCAGACCGCCGCCGCCCGCGTTACCGGTGCTGCCGGTGCCGCCGCCGAGGTCGAGCCTCATGAGCGGGGGCGCCGGGGCGGCGAGCGAGTCCACGAACACCTCGCCGAGGATGTGGTCGACGTACTGGGCGGGAACGCCGGGCGCGTTCGTCTCGGGCTGGACGAACGCCACATGCACCCCGGTGGCCGTGACCGTCTGCGCGTTCGGCATCTTCGTAACCTCGGGCGCCACCGTGTGCAGCTCGATCCCCGCCTTCTTCAACGCGGCGTTCAGCGAGTCGTCGGCCTTCGTGTAGGGGAGATTCGCGCCCTTCTCCTTGACCCTCACGCCGTCCTGGTCGATCGTGACCGGGACGCCTCCGATCGAGGCCGCCCCGACGTTCACGGCGACCTTGCCGGCCGGCGTGCCGTCGTTCGTCACGGTCACGGAGACGTTGATGCTCTGGATCACGATCTGGCCCTTGCCGAGGCTCACGCGGCCGAGGCTCGACTCGCCCTTCGTCACCACGTCCCCGCTCCCGGGATCGACCGTCGCCAGGCTCGACGACTCGAAGAGCGCGCCCCCGTCGCCCGCAGACGCCAGCCGCCGGTTCGAGGAGGACGCAGTGGTCGAGGCCGACGTCTTGGAGGTCGGCAGCGGCACGCTCACCGTCGGTGTCGGCACGGTCGGCGTCGGCACCGTCGGCGTCGGCACCGACGGCACCGTCGGCACCGTCACCGGGACCCTGGGCTTCGGGACGGGAGTCGCCGGAGCCTTCAGCTTCAGCGGGACGAGCCACTTCGCCTTCCACGCCGCGAGGGCGGAGCTCAGCTTCTGGGAGAACCCCTTGGGGGCGGAGAAGCCGGGCGCCGACGCGCCGTTCGAAGCCTCCGAGCACTGTGCCGTCGCCTTGTAGTCGGACGCGCTCGCGACTGCGTACGGGCCTCCCTGCTTCCCGACCGCCGCCTGGCCGGAGTTCTTGTCCGGCCAGCGGGCATCGGCGTACTGGGGCTGCTGGAAGTGGGTCGCCGCGGCCGTCTGCCCGATCGGGCCGGTGTCGGCGGGGCTCGAGGTGCCCTCGGCGAACGGCGCGTTGTCCACGTGCGAGTGGGCCATCGAGTAGTAGTTGTCGACGGCTCCGGTCGTGAAGTTGGGGAAGGCCGAGCTGCCGGCGACCTCGTGGACGGTCGCGGCGTTCACCGTTCCGTTGATGACGCCGTAGCGCGACGCCGGCGACTTCTCCGCGGACGCCGTCGGCGCGATGAGCACCGCCACCGTCATCGCGAGCGAGCTCACCGCCAGCGAGGCGAATGCGAACGCGAAGAACCTGCGCCGTTTCACGACGTACCTCCCTTGCCGTTCCCGTGCTTCTGCCTCGCGGGGCTCTCGATCGCGTCCCTGAGCAGCTCGAGCACGACCTCGGCGGGATTGCGCCCCTCCGCCTCGGCCCGCGACTCGATCGTCCGCAGCAGGTCCGCCGGGAGCCCCAGCTCCCCGTCGCGGCTGAGCGGAAGGTCCGCCGAATCGAGCGCGACCTCGCCGTTCCCGCCGTCGCCCAGGTAGCTGCCCTTGACGAAGTCCTCGTCCCGGGCAAGCGCGGCGGCCTCGCCGCCGTAGGCGACCTCGCCCTTCTCGAGCACGTACGCCCGCGACGCGACGCCGAGCGCGTGGGTGACGAACTGCTCGACGATCAGGACGGAGACGCCCTGCGCCGGAAGCGACCGGACGATCTCGAACAGTCCCTGCACGATCGTGGGAGCGAGCCCCTGCGACATCTCGTCGATCATCAGGACGCGCGGCCTCATGATCAGCCCGCGGGCGATCGCGAGCATCTGCTGCTCGCCGCCGGACAGGGTTCCCGCAAGTTGCGACCTGCGTCTGTGCAGCGGTGGGAACACGTCATACATCTCGCGAACCCGGCCCTTGACCTCCGCCCGCTGGAGCCTGGCCATCGCGCAGGCGAGCCGCAGCGTCTCCTCGACCTTCAGGTTGGGGAAGATCCCACGGCCCTGCGGGACGTGGACGACTCCGCCGCGCGCGATCTTGTCCGCCGGCGTACCGGCCAACGGCTTTCCGTCGAGACGGACCTCGCCGGCCATCAGCGGCAGCAGACCCGACAGGGCGCGCAGCGTCGTGGTCTTGCCTGCTCCGTTTGCACCGAGGAGCGCGACGATCTCGCCCTCGCGGACCTCGAGGTCGATGTTGAACACGACCGGAAGCCGGCCGTAGCCGGTGCGCAGTCCGCGCGCCTCGAGCAGGGCGCTCATGCGGCAGCCGCCTCTCCGAGATACGCGCGAGCCACCTCGGGGTCGTCGCGGATCCGCGCGGGTGAGCCGGCAGCGATCATCTGACCGTGGTCGAGCACGTAGATCCGGTTGCAGATGCGCATGATCAGCGCCATGTCGTGGTCGACGACGAGCACAGTGATCTTGAAGCGGGCCCTCACCGTCGCGAGCAGCCGGGCCAGCTCGGCGGTCTCCCGCGCGTCGAGCCCGGCCGCCGGCTCGTCCAGTAGCAGTAGCCGCGGCTCGAGACAGAGCGCGCGTCCGATCTCCAGCCGCCGTTGCAGGCCGACGGGCAGGTCTCCGGCCGGCGTGTCGGCGTAGTCGCCCAGGCTCAGGAAGTGGAGGATCGACCGCGCCTCCTCCTGGGCCCTACGCTCCTCGAGCACCGTCGTCGGCAGGCGAACGAGGTCGCCGATCAGGCCGCGCCGCGAGAAGGCGTCGAGCGGGACGAGAAGGTTGTCGAGGGCGCTGAGCTCGTCGAACAGCTCGAGATTCTGGAAGGTGCGCGCGATCTTGAGCCGGGCGCGCTCGTGAGGCTTGAAGCGCCGCAGGTCGCGGCCCTCGTAGCGGATGTGGCCCTTGTAGCCCTGCAGGACGCCGGTGATGCAGTTGAACATCGTCGTCTTGCCGGCGCCGTTCGGGCCGATCAGCCCGAGGATCTCGCCCTCGAAGAGGTCGAAGGAGACGTCGGACAGCGCCTTGACGCCGCCGAACCTGAGCGAGACGTTCTCGGCCTTCAGCAGCGGATCCATCAGACCTTCGCCACCTCGGACGGCTCCTCTTTCTCTGCGGCGACCTCGACCGGCGGGGCCGGGGCCGGCACGGGTGGCGGGGCCACGAACCGCGGCGGCGGCGGGAAGCGCTTGCGGAACCGCTCCTGCCAGTCGACGACGACGCCCTGGGGGGTGAGGATCACCTGGAGGATCAGGATCGATCCGACGATCAGCGGGAACCACAGCGTCGAGAGCGGCGTGTGGGTCAGCAGCTCGGGCCCGAAGATCAGGAAGATCCCGCCGACCGCGGCCGCGCCGACCGAGCGGACGCCGACCACGATCGCGATCGCAGCGACGGCGAGCGACTGCTGGAAGGTGAACGCGCCCGCGCTGACGGAGCCGATGCCGGCTGCGAGCAGCCCGCCGGCCAGGCCCGCCAGCCCGGCCGACACTCCGAAGGCGGCGAGCTTCCAGGCGGTGAGGTTCACGCCGCTCGTGGCGGCCGCGACCTCCGAGTTGCGGATCGCGCGCAGCACGCGGCCGGTCTTCGAGCGGCTGAGGTTCCAGACCGCGAGCACGGCGACGAGGAAGACTCCCAGCGTGAAGAGGTAGAAGGCGTACGGGCCGGCGAGCGAGATCCCGAGGAAGCTCGGGCGTTCCACGCTCCACGACGAGATGCCGCCCGAGAAGGAATCCCACGTTCCCGGCGCGAGGAGGAAGTGGTCGAAGAACAGGGCGACCGCCACCGTCAGGATCGCGAGGAAGAGCCCCGACAGGCGCAGCGCCGGGATCCCGACGAGCACGCCGACGCCGATCGAGAAGACGACGCCGAGCAGCAGCGCGGGCCAGAAGCTCCAGCCATGGCCCCCGACGAGGGAGCCCACGGTGAAGGCGCCGATGGCGGCGAACGAGTACTGGCAGAAGGAGATCTGGCCGACGAGCCCCGTCAACACGACGAGCGAGAGCACGATGAGCCCGACGATGAGCGCGTACGCCGCGAGCGACTGGTAGTAGGCCGAGAAGAGGAGCGGGATCAGGATCCCGAGACCGATCGCCGCCGCCACGATCGTGCGCCGGACGGGCGGATTGTCGGCCGCGGGGACCGGGGCGTACTCCCTCACGGCCGAGATGCGCTGCCTGAGGCGCGCCCGCGGGCGGAAGAGGACGGCGAGCGTGAGTAGGACGAGGGCGAACGTCACCGCGTCGCCGGCGCCGGCATTCGACGAGAAGATGCGGGGATATGTCTCGGCCAGGCCGAGGAACATCGCGCCGACCACCGTCCACGGCAGGCTCGTGAGCCGGCCGATCAGGGCCGCGGTGAAGGCGTAGATCACGACGATCGTCAGCGAGATCGGATCGAAGTTGATCCGCGGCGTGATCAGCACGCCCGCGATGGCCCCCATGGCGGAGCCCGCCACCCACGACATGGCCATGACCCGGTTCACGTTGATCCCCCACAGCCGGGCCGCGTCGGGATCGTCGGCGACCGCGCGCATCTCTGTGCCGAACGTCGTCCACCGGAGCACCGCGGCGGTGCCGAACGCGAGCCCGAGCGCGACGACGATCGTCGTGAACTCGTCCCAGCCGACGACGACGGTGGTGCCCGGGAAGGTGAAGCCGTGGATGGACACGAGCTGGACCGGGCGGTGATACGCCGTCTGGCCCCAGATCAGGCCGGCGGCCGTCTGGAGGACGAGCAGCCAGCCGATCGTCACGACCACCCTGTTCAGCGCCGAGCGGCCCGCGAGCGGCCGGATCGTGAACCGCTCGATGAGGTAGCCGAGCGCGCCGCCGGCGACGATCGCGGCGAGCAGCCCGACGAGCGGCGGATAGCCCATGACCGTCGAGATCTGGTACGCGACGAAGGCGCTGAACATCGACACCGCGCCCTGCGCGAAGTTGAGCACGCCCGAGACGCGATAGATCAGGACGAGGCCGATCGCCGCGAGGGCATACGTGCCCCCGAGCGTGATCCCGATGACGGTGTAACCCGGGAGCAGGCCCCAGTCGACGGACGCGAGCATCCCCATCGCCGTCCCCTACGCGCCCATCAGAAGCAGTTCCACCCGGACGTCGTCTGCCATCTGCCGTTGCTGTTGTGTAGCCACTGCAGGCAGTGCAGGGGGTCGTGGTTCCCCGTCCCGTAGGTGATCGGGTTCGTGATGCCGCCGTCGTTGTAGTTCTTGAGGCCGTCGAGGGCGTTGACGAGGCTCTGGCGGCTGACCGGGGCGTTACCGATGTTCTTGATCGCCTGCGTGAACACCTCGGCCGCCAGCCACTGATACGTGGTGTAGACGTCGAGCGCGCCGTACTGGCGGGGGTAGTACGTGTGCACGGCGCCGAGGTACTGCCTGATCGCCGGCGTGCTCGTGTGATCGAGGAACTCGAGCACCGGGGTCGCGGAGTAGGCGCCGAAGACGGCGCAGCTCGATCCGCAGCCGGAGTCGTACTGCTGGTTCGCGGAAGCCTTGTCCAGTCCGCCGCCGAGGACGGGCGGGTGCCAGACCTGCCGCTCCATCGCCTGGAACAGGCGGGCGTACGAGAACGGGTCGACGAAGGCGGCCACCGACTGTGCGCCCGCCGCCCTGAACTTGAGGACGATGTCGGTGTAGTCGGGCTTTGTCGCGTCGACCTGCTCGACGTCGACGGGCGTGATCCCCTTCTTCTTCATCGCGGCTAGGAACGAGGCTTCGACCGGCTGGATGAAGTTGGCGTTGAGGAAGATGACGCCGGGCTTCTTGAGCCCGATCTGACCGGCCCGGGTGCCGAGCGCGGTCCCGGTGGTGATGAGGCTGGGCGTGGTCGGGAACGACAGCGGCGACGCGTACTCCGCGGGAACGCCGAGGCCGCCGATGATCGGCACGCCCTGGCTGGTCAGGTACTTGGTCTCACTCTGCTCGCCGGACAGCGAGAGCCAGCCCACGATCGCGAGGACGCCTTCGCTGATCAGCTTCTGGGCGCACTGATGGGCCGACGACGGGTCGTACTTCGAGTCGCAGTCGATCAGCTGGAGCTTGTAGCCGTTCACTCCACCCTGGGCGTTGACGAGGTTGAAGTACGAGCGGACGGTGTCGCGCTCCACGGTCGCGTCGATCGGCCCCGTCTCGTCGTAGATGCCGCCGACGGTGATGACCCCCTTGTTCACCCCCTGCTGCGGGCTGGACGTGCTGCTCGGCGTCCCCCCCGATTGTGAGCCGGGGTGCGAGCCCGAGTGCTTGCCCGCGCCTGTCGAGCTCACGCGTTTCGTGTGGGCGCTCCCGCCCGAGGGCGAGGCAGCCGAGGCGTTCTGCGCCGTCGGGCTGCCGCTCGCCGCCACGGAGCCGGACGGGATACTGCCCGAGGAGGAATGCGTCTTCCCCTTCACCGCCGCCGTCGACGGCTGGAACGTCGTCGAGGCTGCGGCGGGCTGCGCGGTCGTGGTGCGGCCCTGATGTGTGAACTCCCACGCGATCGCTCCACCCAGGGCGAGCGTGGCCGCGACGCTCAACGCCATGAATACGAGCGGAACCCTTTCCCGCATTGGGTCGTCTCCCGGGCTTCAGGGGGTCGTTGAACCGGCAGTCAACCGTTACCCGAATCGACAATTTCTGCACCTATTGGCGCAAAGTGCCCTAGGCGAGCGCCGCGCCGCCGCGGGCGACGGCGAGCGCGAGCACCTCGTGTTGCGGGTATCGCGCCCGCAACTCCTCCGAGATGTCGCGCTCGGCCCAGACGATCACCGTCGGGCCGGAGCCCGACAGCGTCGCACCGAGGGCGCCGTCGGGAAGGTCTGCGCGCAGCTCGGCGAGATGCGGCGCCGCGGCAGCGCGATGCGGCTCGTGCAGGCGGTCGTCGCCTGCGGCGGCGAAGAGGCGCGCGTCGCCGGAGGCGATCGACGCGCCGAGGAGGGCCGCACGCGCGACCGTGAAGACCGCGTCCTGTCGGGGCACCACGCCGGGCAGCGCCTGCCGCGACTCCGTCGTCGAGACGCGCGTCTCCGGGACGATCGCGATCGGCAGCGCGGGCAGGTCGTCGGCGACTCGTGCGACGTGACGGTCCCACGTCAGGCAGACGCCTCCCGCGAGCGCCGCCCCGAGGTTGTCGGCGTGGCCCTCGAGCGGTAGCCCGGCCGCGAGCAGCTCCTCTACGCTCGGCTCGGCGCCCGCCGCGTGCGCGCCGGCGACGAGGCCGAGGGCGACGATCGCGGCGCTCGAGCCGAGGCCGCGCGCGCGTGGAATGCGGTTGGTCCACTCGAAGGAGAGGTTCCCGGGCGAGGCGTAGACGGAGAAGGCGCGCACGCCGAGATGCGACTCGTCGGCGCCGCCTCCCTCCGTCACCTCCAGCTCGTTCCAGAGCTCGAGGGCGGCGCCGGCGACGTCGAAGCCCGCGCCGAGGTTCGCCGTCGTCGCAGGTGCTCGGAAGCGGGTCACGCCTCGACCGCGGCCGGATCCTTCAGCCCGTGGCCGGTGACGACGCAGACCACGGTCTCCCCGGCCCGCCCGGCACCGCGCGCGAGCCCGGCGACGCCGGCTGCGGACGCCGGCTCGGAGAACACGCCCTCCTGCGTGCGCAGAAGCTTCCATGCGTCGACGATCTCGGCGTCGGTCACTGTGATCACGGAGCCGCCGGAGCGCTCGATCGCCTCCCGTACCCAGCTCGCGTGCATGGGCTCGACGATGCGGATTGCCGACGCCACCGTGTCCGGCCGTTGCTCCGCCTCGACCGGGTGCAGGCGCGGCAGGCCGCCGACGAGCTCCTCGAAGCCCCGTGCGACGGCGCGGGTGTTGCCGCCGCCGCCGTACGGCAGCGTCACGGCGTCGGGCACGCGCCCCAGCTGGTCGGCGATCTCGGCGGAGACGCTCATCTGCCCCTCGATGCGGTCGTCGCTCGTGCCGGAGTTGACGAACGCGGAGCCAGGCTCGGCCGCGAGCTCCGCCGCTCGGGCGAACGCCTCCTCGAACGAGCCCTCGACCTTCACGATCCGGCCGCCGACCGCACGAACCTGGACCAGCTTCGACGCCGCAATCGCGCCGGCTGGCACGACGATCACCGCCTCGATACCGGCGCGCGCCGCGTAGGCGGCACACGACGCGGCCGTGTTCCCGGTCGACGCGCAGACGAGCCGGGTCACGCCGCGTTCCACGGCCCGCGTCGTCGCCAGCGACATGCCGCGGTCCTTGAAGGAGCCCGTCGGGTTCGCGCCCTCCCACTTCAGCCAGAGATCGAGGCCGAACCGCTCGCCGAGCCGGGGCGCGGCGAGGAGCGGCGTGTTCCCCTCCCCGAGCGTGATCCGAGTCACGCAGCGATCACCGGCGCGACGAACGGCCGGCCGAGCACCTGCGGCGACGCCGAGAGCTCGTCGAGCGCGGCTTCCACGGCGCCGATCATCGCATCGTGCAGCACGAGATCGAGGGCGGCGCGGCCCGGCTCCTGATGCTGGACGAGCTGCGCGATCGAGACGTCGTGCCGGGCGAACGTCGTCGCGGCGTGCCCGAGCACGCCCGGCTCGTCGGCAACGTCGAGGTGGACGTAGAAGGGGGCCCTCCAGGCCGCCGGATCGAGCTTCGCCAGCTCGCGCCAGCACGCGTCGTTCTGGAGGAAGCCCGTTCCCGACGTGCCGACGACGCTGACCAGGTCGGCGACGACGGCGGAGGCGGTCTCGACCCCGCCGGCGCCGGGGCCGCCCAACGTGACCTCGCGGATCGCGTCGCCCTGTAGCACCACCGCGTTCGCGCTCCCCTCGACGCCGGCGAGCGGATGGGCGCGCTCCACGAAGGCGGGCTGCACGCGGACGTCCACTGCGCCCTCGACGAGAGTCGCGATCCCGATCAGCTTCACCGCCATGCCGAACGAGGCGGCCGCGGAGACGTGCGCCGGCTCGATCGCCTCGATCCCGTGGCACTGGACGTCGTCCAGCATGACGCGGGAGCCGAAGGCCACGGTCGCGAGAATCGCCATCTTCGCGGCTGCGTCCGCGCCGCTGACGTCGTCCGTCGGATCGGCCTCGGCAAAGCCGAGGGCCTGCGCCTCGGCGAGCGCCTCGGCGTACGTCCCGCCGCGCTCCATCCGCGAGAGGACGAAGTTCGTGGTGCCGTTGACGATGCCCAGGATGCGGTGCACGTTCTCGGCGACGAGCGACTCGCGCAGTACCTTCACGACCGGGACGGCGGCACAGACCGAGGCCTCGAAGCGCAGCTGGACGCCGGCGGCGGACGCGACGGCGAAGAGATCCGCGCCCTCGCGCGCGACGAGCTGCTTGTTGGCGGACACCACCGGCTTGCCCGCGCGCAGGAGCTCGCGCACATAGCCGCCCGCGGGCTCGACGCCGCCCATCACCTCGGCGACGATGTCGAGGCGGGGGTCGTCGCGCAACGAGGCGAAGTCGTCCGTCAGCACGCCCTCGCCCGCTGCGAACTCCCGCTCCTTCGCGGGGTCGCGCACGAGCGCCCGCACCACCGTCAGGCGGTGCCCGGTCGCGCGCTCGATCTCCTCGCCGCTCTCGGCCAGCATCCGGGAGACGGCCGCGCCGACGGTGCCGTAGCCGAGGAGACCTACGCCGACGTCAACGGACGCCATGCGGTCTCGAGCACCCTCTCCGCGATCTGAACGGCGTTCAGCGCGGCACCCTTGTTGAGGTTGTCGCACGCGAGGAACAGGACGAGCCCGTTCTCGCCTGCGCGATCGCGCCGCACGCGGCCGACGAGCACGTCGTCGGTGCGGGCGGCCGCCGCCGGTGTCGGCGCGTCGACCAGACGCACCGACGGGGCCTTCCCGAGCAGCTCCTCGGCCTCCTCGGGGCCGAGCTCGTCATCGAGCTCGACCCAGACCGACTCGGCGTGGCCGACGAGCACGGGCACGCGGACGGTGGTGGCGCTGATCGGCAGCGCAGGGAGCTCGAGCACCTTGCGCGTCTCGGCGCGGATCTTCGACTCCTCGTCGGTCTCGTCGCCTTCCCAGGTCCAGTCGAAGCCGACGTCGTGCTGCTCGACCGGCTCGACCTTCAGCTGCTCGGCGCGGGCAGCCCCCTTGCCCGAGACGGCCTGATAGGTGGAGACGCGCACGCTGCGCAGCCCCGCTGCGTCGTGCAGCGGCTTCAAGACACAAGCGAGCGGGATCGTGCAGCAGTTCGGATTGGCCAGGATCCGCTCGTGGTCGGCGACCCTGTCGCCGTTCACCTCGGGCACGACGAGCGGGACCCCGGGCTCGAGCCGGTAGGCGGACGACTTGTCGATCGCGACGGCGCCGCCGCGCACGGCGTGGGGGACGAGCTCGCGCGACGCGTCCGTGCCGACGGAGAACAGGGCGATGTCGATGTCGCCGGCGGCCAGGGCGTCGGGGGTCGCCTCCTCCACAGGTGTCCCGTCGGCGAGGGTCGATCCCGCCGACCGGGCGGAGGCGAAGGGGCGCACGTGCTCGAAGCCGCGTTCGCGCAGGATCCGCATCGTCACGGTCCCGACGGCCCCCGTGGCACCGATCACCGCGACCCGGGCGTCAGGCATCGACCCGCTCCTCGGCGTAGATCCGGAACTTGTCGTGGACAGCCTGCACCGCCCGCTCGACCTCGGCCGCGCGCACGACGCACGAGACGCGGATCGACGAGGTGGAGATGATCTCGAGGTTGATCCCCGCCTCCGCGAGGGCCTCGAACATGTCGGCGGCGACGCCGGGATGGCTCTTCATGCCGGCGCCCACGAGCGAGACCTTGCCGATCTCGTCGTCGAGGTTGACGGCGGTCGCGCCGATGTCGGCGGCCAGCTGCTCGAGGATCGGCTCGGCGGTCGCGAGGTCGCTCTTCGGCAGCGTGAACGAGATGTCGGTCGTGCCGTGCGCCGAGACGTTCTGCACGATCATGTCGATGTTCACGCCCGCGTCGGCCAGCGCGCGAAAGACTCGCGCGGCGACCCCGGGGCTGTCGGGCACCGCGACGATCGTCGCCTTCGCCTCCGAGACGTCGTGGGTGACGCCCGACACGATCGCTCTCTCGAGCATCCCTTCTCCTCCTTCGGCGATCCACGTGCCCTCGCTGTCGCTGAACGAGGAGCGCACGTGGAGCGGAACACCGTACCTGCGTGCAATCTCGACCGACCGGGCCATCATCACGCGCGCTCCGGTCGCCGCCATCTCGAGCATCTCCTCGTAGCTGATCGACCTGAGCTTGAGCGCGTCGGGGACGATCCGCGGGTCGGCGGTGAAGACGCCTTCGACGTCGGTGAAGATCTCGCAAGCGCCGCCGAGGGCAGCGGCGAGGGCGACGGCGGTGGTGTCGGAGCCGCCGCGTCCGAGCGTCGTCACGTCGTGGGAGTCGGCCGAGACGCCCTGGAAGCCGGCGACGAGGACGATCCGGCCCGCGTCGAGCGCGTCGTTGATCCGCGTTGCGCGCACCTCCGCGATCTTCGCCTTGCCGTGGGCGGTGTCGGTGACGATTCCCGCCTGGGAGCCGGTGAGGGAGATCGCCTCGTGCCCGAGGTCGTGGACGGCCATCGCGCAGAGCGCGTTCGAGATGCGCTCGCCGACCGAGATGAGCATGTCGTACTCGCGCGGGTGCGGGTGAGTCGAGATCTCGTGAGCGAGTCGGATCAGCTCGTCAGTCGTGTCGCCCATCGCGGAGAGGACGCCGACGACGCGCTGGCCCTCCTCGCGCGCACGCACGAGGCGGCGCGCGACCTCCTTGATCTTCTCCGTGTCGGCGACCGAGGAGCCGCCGAACTTCATCACCACGAGGTTGCCGCCCGGCGAAGCTGCGTCCGCCGCGACCTCGGGAACCGGCTCGTGCTGCGTGGTCGCCACCGAGGAAGTGTAGGACGCTACGTCACATTTCCCTGCGTCCGGCGAGTGCGCGGCCGAGCGTCACCTCGTCGGCGTACTCGAGGTCGCCGCCGACCGGCAGGCCGCTCGCGAGGCGCGTCACCCGGACGCGGTCGCGCAGCCGTCCCGCGAGGTAGGAGGCCGTCGCCTCGCCCGTGGCGTTCGGGTTGGTCGCGAGGACGACCTCGACCACGCCGTCGCTCTGGACACGGTGCATGAGCTCGTCGATCCGCAGGTGCTCGGGCTCGACCCCGTCGAGCGGCGAGAGCGCGCCGCCTAGGACGTGGTAGAGGCCCCGGTACTCCGCCGTCCGCTCGAGCGAGATGAGGTCGACCGGCTGCTCGACGACGCAGATCGTCGTCCGGTCGCGCCGCGCGTCGAGGCAGATCGAGCACAGCTCCTCCTCGGTGAGGTTGCCGCACTCGCGGCAGAAGCGGACGCGCTCCTTCACCTCCTCGATCGCAACGGCGAGCGCGAGCGCCTCTTCCTTCTGCGTCTGGAGGAGGTGGAACGCGAGCCGCTGCGCCGTGCGGCTGCCGATCCCGGGCAGGCGGGTCAGCTGCGCGACGAGGTTCTCGACGGAGGGGCTGAACATGGCCGGAGGGTACTCGTCCACCCCGGACGTGCTTTGCGCCTCGCCGACGCGACCGACATGTGCGGGCGCGGCACATAGCCGTTTGCCGTCAGAAGGCGACCGGCGGAGCCGGTCGCACACGAGCGAGCGGAAAGCGAAGCGAAGCGGAGCGGGCGAAGCGGGAAACTAACGCGGACTGAAGTCGAAGGCCCAGCCCCAGATCACGACGCCGATCAGGGCGAGGACGATGAGCGCCCAGAGCCAGTTCGAGAAGAGGTACCGGCCGCGGCTCACTCGCCGAGCCCGGGAAGCCCAAGGCCCCCGAGGCCCATGTCGCCCAGCATCTGCTGCGCCTTGGCCTCGACCCCAGCCTGCGCCGAGCGGAGCGCCTCGTTCACGCCGGCGAGGACGAGGTCGCCGAGTGCCTCGGGATCGCTCGGGTCGATCGCGTCGGGCGAGATCTCGATCGCGACCACCTGCCCGGCGCCGTTCGCCGTCACCTTGACGAGCCCGCCGCCGACCGATGACTGCGCGGTCTCCTTCTCGGCCTCCTCCTGCATGCGCGCCACCTGCTCCTGCATCTCGGCCGCCTGCTGCATCAGCTTGTCCATGTCGAATCCGGACATGTCCCCTAGCCTTCCCGCTCGCGCGCGTCGAAAGTCTCCTTGATGAGCTCGAGGATCGTCTCCTCGCCCGCCGGCTCCTCGTCGACCGCATCCGCCTCGCGGGCCTCGCCGAGCTCGAAGGCGAGCTCGAGACGGCGGCCGGTCACGTCGTAGAGCGCGTCGGCGAGCGGGCCCGCGTTCTTCGGGTCGCGGGCGAGGTCGAGATGGAACTTGGCGCTGGGCGGGAACTCGAGGGTCAGCGTGTCGCCGCTCAGCTCCGCGGGATGCGCCTCTCGGAGCAGCGACGCCGCCGGGATGCCTCCGCGCTCCTCAACCGCCGGCAGGACGGTGCGCGCCCAGGCCTCCTGCAGTTGCGAAAGCTCGAGCCCCGGCGCGCCGACGGGCACCGGGACGGGCTCGGGCGCCGCCTCGGCGCTCGGCTCCTCACCTTGTGACACTGTGGTACTTGGTGACGTGGGGGGCGCGGGAGCCGGAGCCGGGGAGCCCTGCTCGAGCCGTTCGAGGCGGAAGGCGATCGACTCGCGGGAGAGATCGCTCGCCGGCCGGGTGACCTTGACGAGGGCGAGCTCGAGCGGCAGGCGCGGGTCGCCGCCCTGGCGCATGTCGTCGACGGCTACTGCGAGCAGGTCGATCAGGCGCAGCACCGCGGCCTCGCCGAGCTGGCCCGCCTGCGCCCGCATCCGCTCGCGCGCCTCCTCGCTCGTCGCGACCGCCTCGGGCACGTCGCCGAGGTGCTGCGCGAGCATCAGTTGCCGCAGGTGCTCGATCAGGTCGAGGACGAGGCGGCCGAGGTCGTGGCCGCGCTCCGACAGCTCCTCGACGTACGTCAGCGCACCGGCCGTGTCGCGATCGATCACGAGGTCGCAGAGCCGGAAGAGCGCCTCCTCCTCGACCGTCCCGAGCAGCTCGAGCACGGCCTGCACCGTGACCTGGTTCCCCGTCGCAGAGGCGAGCTGGTCGAGCGTCGACTCGGCGTCGCGGTAGGCGCCGCGGGCGCCGCGGGCGACGAGCGCGAGTGCCTGGTCGGAAGCCTCGATCCCCTCGGCGTCGGCGATCAGGCGGAGCTTGCGCACGAGATCCTGGAGGCGCGGCCGCTGGAAGACGAACGTCTGGCAGCGCGAGCGGACCGTCGGCAGCACCTTCGAGAGGTCGGTGGTGCAGAAGACGAAGACGAGGTGTGGCGGGGGCTCCTCGATCAGTTTCAAGAGCGCGTTCCAGGCCGCGTCCGTGAGCTGGTGCGCCTCGTCGAGGATGTAGACCTTGTAGCTCCCCTCGACCGGCTGGAGCACAACGCGGTCGCGAATCTCGCGGATGTCGTCGATGCCGCGCTGCGACGCGGCATCCATCTCGATCACGTCGAGCGAGGTGCCGGCCGCGATCGAGCGGCACGCGTGACACGTGCCGTCAGGCGTCGTCGTCGCGCCCTGCGCGCAGTTGAGGCACTTGGCGAGGATGCGCGCCATCGAGGTCTTGCCGGTGCCGCGCGGGCCCGCGAAGAGGTAGGCCTGGCGCAGCGCGTCCGTCGCGATCGCGTTGCTCAAGGTCCGGACGACCGCCTCCTGGCCGACGACCTCCTCGAAGCTCTGCGGGCGGTACTTCCGGTAAAGCGCGGCCACGGGGCGATTCAAGCAGAACGCCGCCGAGTCCGACCTTGCCGCCGCGCCCGACCTGCGCGGGCGCTGAAGGCAAAGCGGGCGAAGCGGAAGAGGGCCAGGCACACCGCACACCTGGAAGGAACTACTTAGCGCTGCTTCCTCCCGGATCTGACGCGGTTCGCAGGCTCCCACTGCACGGGGCCTGGCCCGGGGCGAGTGTAGCCTCCCGCCGCATGCCCGACGATGCGCGCCGCGCGCTGCTGACGAGGTTCTTCGACCACGCGCCGACGTTCCCGCCGGCCTGCCTGCCGCCGGCCGAGGCGCTCGCCGAGGACCGCCGCGCGCGGGAGAGCGAGCACGCGTGGATGCTCGGGCGGCTGGTCTGGACTGCGGGCGAGCTCGACGAGCTCCCGCAGGAGGAGGGACGGGCGCTCGCCGTCGTCGCGGCCGGCAAGGAGGTGCAGGGCGAGGCCGTGTACCTCGAGGGAGCGCCCCTGGACGACGTGGCCGCGCAGGGCCTGCGCGCGAAGGTCCGCTGCGGCGGCGAGCGGGTGCCGACGGTGGAGGAGCTCGCCGGCTTCGTCCGCGGCTGCCGCTCGCGCGGCCTCGTCTTCAAGGCCACGGCCGGCCTCCATCACGCCTACCCGACGGAGGCCGGCGAGCACGGCTTCCTCAACCTCCTCGCGGCGGCGGTCTTCGGCGACGAGGAGGAGGCCTTGCGGGAAAGACCCCGCGTCTTCGCCCTCGACGCTGTCTCGTTCCGCTGGCGGGACCGGGAGGCGCTGCCGGCGCGGCTCGCCGACGTCCGCGGCGCGCTCTTCCACTCGATCGGCACCTGCTCGTTCTTCGAGCCGGTGGAGGAGCTCGCAGGCCTGGGGGTCCTGTGAGCTTCGGGGCCGGCCCGAACGGACTGCTCTGGCGGGACGGGGAGGAGGCCGTCGACCTCTCGGGCCTCGGCGGCGTCTTCGCGCGGCCGGCTCTGAACGAGCTGCTCGCCGCCGGCCCGGCGGCCTGGGCGGACGCGATCGCCGCCGCCCGCTCGCACGACGGCCCGCGCGTCCCGGCCGGCGAGGCCGGCCTGCGGCTCCCGTTCGAGGTCGCGGACTACGTGGACTTCTACTCCTCGCTCGAGCATGCGACGAATCTCGGCCGCATGTTCCGGCCCGACCAGGAGCCGCTCCTGCCGAACTGGCGCTGGCTTCCCGTCGCGTACCACGGCCGGGCCGGAAGCGTCGTCGTCACCGGCACCGACGTCGTCCGCCCACAGGGCCAGCGCAAGGCGCCGGACGAGGAGGCGCCGACGTTCGGTCCGAGCCGGCGGCTCGACTTCGAGCTCGAGCTCGGCTTCGTCGTCGGCGTGCCCACGGAGCTCGGCGAGACCGTGCCGGTGGACGCCTTCGCCGAGCACGTCTTCGGCGTCGTCCTGGTCAACGACTGGAGTGCGCGCGACATCCAGGCCTGGGAGTACGTGCCGCTCGGCCCGAACCTCGGCAAGTCGTTCCAGACCTCGATCTCGGCCTGGGTGACCCCGCTCGCGCTGCTCGAGGACGCGCGCGTCGAGGCGCCGGCGCAGGACCCGCCGCCGCTGCCACATCTGGCCGGCGGCCGCGACTGGGGGCTCGACGTGGCGCTCGAGGTGGAGCTGAACGGCGAGACGCTCTCACGCGGGAACGCGAAGACGCTGTACTGGACGCTGCCGCAGCAGCTCGCGCACGCGACCTCGAACGGCGCCGCGCTGCGCACGGGCGACCTGATGGCGTCGGGGACGATCTCGGGCGCGGCGCCGGGCTCGGAAGGGTCGATGATCGAGCTCTTCCGCGGCGAGCGGTTCCTCGAGGACGGCGACGAGGTCGTCCTCCGCGGTCGCGCCGCGAACGGGGTCGAGCTCGCCGAGGTGCGCGGCCGGGTACTGCCGGCGCGCGGCTAGGAGGCCTTGGGAGCCTCCGTCTAGTCAGTTGTGGACCTGGATGTTCCCCTGCGTCAGGACGCCCGTCGCCGTGTAACCGCTCGCGGTCGTGATCGTGAAGGTGTCCGCGCCGGTTCCCGGCTCGGCCGTGTCGTCGACGGTGATCCGGTACGTCGTCTTAGTGCCGTTCACCGTCGCGTTCCCGTTGAAGGTCGCATGGGTGGCGGTCTGGAAGTACGTCGTCGCGTCCAAGCACTTCACCATCACGTTCCTGGTCCGGTCGATGACCGTGCAGTTGCCCTTGACGCCGTTCTGGTCGCTCTTCGCCGTGAAGCCGAACGTGACGTCGCCCGGGATCTGGCCGCCGCCCGTCGCCTGGCCCGGCGAGGTCAGGGGCTCCGTCGCAGTGAGGTCGGAGAGGAAATCCTCGATGAAGCTGTCGAAGGTGATCCGGAGGGGATCCTCGAGCACACGCTGACGCTGCACGGCGACAAGCGGGATGAGGCCTCGGTCTGCGAAGTCGCCTGCCGATGTACTGATCTGCGCCTGGTAGCGGACGGTGAACCTGTCGATCACGTCCTCGAGCTCGACGTCCTGGAATGTGTTGCACTGACCGATCGCGACCTCGGTCGCCGGGTTCGTGACCGGAAACGCCAACGTCTTGGTGCCGGTGACGTCTCCCACATCCGACTGAATCGTGAAGACGGCGTCGAACGTCAGGAGCGTGCCGATCGACTGGCCGCCGCCCGGGGACAGCGTCTGCGGCCCAATCGTCGCCGTGCCGACTTCCGTGAATGTTCCGGGATAAGGGCCGGTCGCGTCTCCGGAAGCGCTGAACGTCACGGTCGAGTTGCCGTCGGGGTTGCAGTTGGTCGTGACGTCGGGAGCGGCGACGAACTCCTCGCCCGTCAGTGTCGGAGGCGGGGCCTGCGCCCTCGCGGACGACGCGAACAGCGCCAGACCCGCGACCGTGATTGCTACTGCGAGACTCGCCCAAGCTCTCCTGCGTCTCACCGAAGCACCTCGCTCCCTCTGGACCAGCGGTCCGCTGGGAGCGAGTCTCGCACATCGTTTCAACCGATACAAGAGGGGTGAACTTTGACGGAAGCGGCGTGCTTCGAGTGGGCGCGGCTGGGATCGAACCAGCGACCCCTCGCGTGTGAAGCGAGTGCTCTCCCGCTGAGCTACGCGCCCGACCAAGCCAGTTTAGCCGCCTTGCGGCATAGATCCCGAGCGTGATGTTCGCGTTTTCGTGGCCCAGCACCTCGGTCACCGTCCCGGCATCCGGAGCTGTAAACGGTTCGTAAAGCCACAGACGGCACTTGCTCGAAGTCGCGGCAGACGGCGAGAACCATCGCCGTAGCGGTCCTCGGAAAGGGAGGAGATATGCGGCGCCTTCTCGCGCTTCCGCTCGTTGCGGTGGTTGCGCTTCTAGCGGCTGGGGTCGGTACCGCAGGCAGGGAGCAAATGACCCTCACCTGCGGCACTTACGGCACCCTCAGCGCCACCGTAACGACCACGAAGAACGACCACTCGGTCGCCTGGGGCACCGGCAAGGTGTCGAATCCTCGGCTACTTGGCATCCCGGTCAGCTTCTCGGGCGCGTTCATCAACCTCAACACGGGCACGGGACTGGCCTCGTTCACCCAAGCGAAGGGCAAGGGCCATGGCATGCACCGCCAGTCGACGGTCCTCTGCACCGCGCCGCCGGTGACCGGGACGGCAGCCGACTTCGGCATCCCAGGGGTGGCCCCAAACACCCCGGTCGAGTTCGACTTCTCGGCCCAGGTCGTCATCAAGCAACACCACCACTGAGCTTGCGTCGTCTGCGAAGCCCCGGGAGGCAGGACAAAGCTCGGGGCTTCGCACCTAGCCCGAGGGAAAGGCGGCGGTCGGGGAAGCGAGTGCTCTCCCGCTGAGCTACGCGCCCGGGACGCGTTTACTGTAGCCGCGTCGTGGTTGGGGCGCTGTAACGCCGGAGGGTGAATCCGACAGATGTGGTCATGACATCCGACACCGATCGCCGTCCCGCCGAGGAGCGCTTCCGCGAGGTCTTCGCGCACCTCGGCGCGGTGACGGCCTACGCAAGACGACGCGGCTCACGCGACGCCGACGGGATCGCGGCCGAGGCGATGAGCATCGCCTGGCGGCGGCTCGCAGACGTGCCCCGCGACGACCCGCTGCCGTGGCTCTACGTCACCGCGCGCAACCTGCTGCTCGCAGAGCGGCGCGCGGAGAGCAAGACCGCAGCCGCTGGGCCGGAGCCGTCCGTCCCCGCGCCCGAGCTGCAGGAGCTCGACCCGCAGCTCGACCGCGCGCTCCGCTCGCTCGGCCCCGCCGACCGCGAGGCGCTTCTGCTCGTCGCCTGGGAGGACCTGGCGCCAACGCAGGCGGCCCGCGTGCTCGGCGTCAAGGCGACGGCGTTCCGCGTCCGCCTGTTGCGGGCGCGGCGCCGGCTCCGTGCAGCACTCGACGAGGAGTGTCGACCGGCGCCTCTCGTCCAGATCGACATGGAGGGAACATGACCGACCACACGCTGAACAGGCTTCGCGCCGCCAACCGCTTCCCGGCCGCGACCGCCGTGGACGCCGAGGCGCTCTTCGAGCGGATCGTGCTCGCGCCGCCCGACCGCCGGCTCGCGCGCCCGCAGCGGCGCTACCGGCGGCCGGCCGTCGTGCTCGTCGCGGCTGTCGTCGCCTGCGGGCTTCTGGCGTCCGCCGCGTACGCGATCTCCGGCTGGCTCGGCGGCCACATCATCGCCGGGCCGACCGTGAAGGCGGAGTACGTCGCCGCGCAGAAGCAGCTGACGATGCCGCCCGGCTACGAGTGGCCGCGGTTCCACTGGCCGGCGAACTCGGTTACGAGCCGCGGTGCCGGCGGGTCGATGGCCGTCTCCCTCGACCAGGACGCCTGGGAGTGCTACTGGGTGGACGCGATCCACTCCGGCGACGCCGCCGCCGGACAGAGGGCCGAGGACGTGCTGAACGGCCTGATGGCGAACCACATCGTGATCGCTCCGGCGGGAGCTCCCGAGGACTACACGCCGCCCCAGTCCGCCCGGACGCCCACGCTCGCGTACGCCGACGACGGGGGCTACCAGTACAAGCAGCGCATGTACGCCGAGGCCGCCGCCGGTCGCCCGCAGCTGCTCGAGCAGAGCTGCAAGGCGAACGGCCCGGCCTCGCACGGCTGACCTCATGACGCCGCCGCGCCCGGGATTGGCGACCGGGCGTGGCGGCAACACGTGGTCCGATGGCGTCCGTCCCCGCCTTTCTCTCCGCCCGCGCGATGCGCGTGCTCAACGTGGTGCTCGCGATCTGGGCGGCGTTCTGGCTCGGGATCGCGGCCTACACGGCGTACGAGGTGGCCTCGCTCCAAGCCCTCAGCCGCACGGTCGTCAAGGCCGGAGCGGCGACCGAGTCGACCGGACACGCGCTCGCGGCGATCGGCGGGCTCCCGTTCGTCGGCGGACGGATCGCGCAGCTGGCAGCGCAGGCGATCGCCGCCGGGGCGAGCGCCCGCACGAGCGGCGCGTCGACCGCGGCCACGATCGACCAGCTCGCCGTTCTGCTCGGGATCGCGATCGCCCTCATCCCGACGGTGCCGCTGCTTGCGCTCTACCTGCCGCTCCTCCTGAGCTGGCGGCGTGACCGCACAGCCGTTCGCAGCGCCGTCGCGCGCTGGGACGGCGAGCCGGGGCTCGAAGCCTTCCTCGCGCAGCGGGCAGTCGCCTACCTGCCGTTCCACGAGCTCCGGGCGCTCGGCTACGACGGCACGGACGACTCCGCCGTGAACGCGGAGCTGGCCGCCGCCGAGCTGCGGCGCCTCGGCCTCGACGGCGCCGCTCGGCGGCAGCCACGGTCGCTCCGCGCACGGGCACCGGTGCGGCGGTGATCGAGCAGAAGCCGCGCCGCCGGCAGCGATGGCGGGGCGGCGACGCGGTTCCGTCGGAGCCGCCGCACGGGCGCCTCGCGCGCGCCTACGGCGGCATCGTGGTCTGGCTCGCGCCGCTCCTCGTCCTCGTCGTCGCCGCGGCGGCCTACGGCGCGTATCGCTACCTCCCGTCGCTCGCGTCCGCTCCCACGGCGACGAGCGACGCGCTGCTGCCGAAGCATCCCCAGGCGCTCGCCGTCGAACGGGAGTCGGCCAGGCTGTTCGGCGCGCCGCTCGACACGCCGTACGTCGTGGTGCAACGGGATCCGGGCGGGCTGTCCGCGAAGCTGCAGCGCAAGAGCCTCGCCAAAGCGATCGCCGTCGACCAGGGGAAGGGGCCGCCGGACCTGCACGGGGTCATGGCCGTCCCGGTCCTGAACACGCTCGGGATCGTGCCCGGCTCGCGGGAGCAGGGGACGACGATCGTCACCTACCTCTACTTCCCGGGCACGACCAAGGCCGGGGTTGCGTGGGGGGATACGCAGCGCTATGCCGCCTACCTCGGCCCGCGCCTCCACGTCGTCGGGGCGACCGGCGCCGAGGGCGCCCGGATCGAGCAGTTCGACCTGCTCTCGAGCCGGATCGAGTGGACCGAGGGAGCGACAGTCGCGCTGATCCTGCTCATCGTCGGCATCGCGCTGCGGGCCGTCCTCGCGCCGCTCGTGACGGTGCTCAGCGCGGGGCTCGCGTTCCTCATCTCGCAGCACGTGCTCGGCTGGCTCGAGGCGAACTCGAGCCTCACGATGCCGAACGAGCTGCAGGGCGTCGCCGTCGCCCTGATGCTCGGGATCGTCACCGACTACTCGGTCTTCTACTTCAGCAGCGCGCGTGAGCTGTTGCGGGAGGACGTGCCCATGCGCGAGGCGGTGCGCCGGGCGACGGCGCTCAACACGCCGATCGTGTTCACGGCCGGCGTCGTCGTCTCGTTCGGGGTCGCCTGCCTCATGCTGGGGACGCTGGGCTTCTTCCGCTCCTTCGGCCCGGGGATGGCGATCACGGTCGCGACCGGGCTCCTGGTCTCCGTGCTGCTCGTGCCGGCGGCGCTGCGGCTGCTCGGGCCGGCGGTCTTCTGGCCGGGCTTGCGGCAGGGGCCGCCGCCCGTGCGGACCTGGCGCCAGAAGCTCTCGCGCTTCACCACCCGCAGGCCGGTCGCCCTCCTGCTCGTGCTGGGGCTCTTCGCCGCGCTGCTCCTGGCAGCCTCGGGGCTTCGTCGCGGTCTGCCGCTCGGCCTGCAGCTCGTCCAGGGGCTGCCGGCGGGGAACCCCGTTGCCGTGCCCGCGCGCGCAGCTGGGCAGGGCTTCGCCCCGGGAGTGGTGGCGCCGACCGAGCTGCTCCTGCGGGCCCCCGGAATCCACCGCCGGCAGCCCGCGCTCACGCGGCTCGAGGCCGCGCTCGAGCGGCAGCCGCACGTCGCCGGCGTCGTCGGCCCCGGCGACCAGCCCACCGGGAAGCGACTCGGCGGCGCTTTCGCGCCACGGGGAGGAGCGGCCCGCTTCGCGATCATCTTCGACAGCGACCCGACCGAGTCGCCTGCGATCCAGCATCTCAAGGGCCTCCAGCAGGACCTGCCGGGGCTGCTCCGGCGCAGCGGGCTCGGCGGGGCGACGGTCGGCTGGGGCGGCGAGACGGCGCTCGCGGTCGAGACCGTGCGGGCAACCAACGCGTCGCTCTGGCGCGTCATCGCCGCCGCCTTCGCGGTCAACTTCCTCTTCCTGTTGCTCTTTCTCCGCTCGCTGCTCGCGCCGCTGTACCTGTTGCTCGCGAGCGCGGCGGCGCTCGCCGCCACCTTCGGCCTCACGGTCTATTTCTTCACGGACGTCCTGCACGACTCGGGGCTGCCGTACTACATCCCGGTCGCGTTCTCGGTGCTCCTGCTCTCGCTCGGCTCCGACTACAACATCTTCGTCGTCGGCCGGGTCTGGAAGGAGGCGGACCGGCGGCCGGTGCAGGAGGCCGTGGCCGTCGCCGCGCCGCAGGCCGGGCGCGCGATCACGGTCGCCGGCGTGGCCCTCGCTCTCAGCTTCGCGCTGCTCGCGATCATCCCGATCACGCCCTTCGCCGTGATGGCCTTCGCGATGGGGGTGGGGATCCTGCTCGACACGTTCGTCGTCCGCTCGGCGCTCGTGCCGGCGCTCGTCGCCCTCTTCGGCCGCGCCGGCCGCTGGCCACGAAAGAGCCCGGACGACGTAACCGACATCGCCGATGCGCCGTTGCAGCGAGAGGGATGAACACGACGGCGTCTGACACTGCTGTCGCGGGCCGTCCTACGGGCGCTCCCGCACGACAACGCTCCGGCGGCCTCCGCAGGGAGATCGGCTTCATCGGGCTGCTGTGGGCCTCGGCCGGCTCGATCATCGGCTCCGGCTGGCTGTTCGGCGCCCAGAAGGCGCTCGTCGCCGCAGGCCCCGCGGCGATCATCTCGTGGGGAATCGGTGCGCTCGCCATCTTCCTGCTCGCCCTGACGCACGCCGAGCTCGGGGGAATGTGGCCGGTCGCGGGCGGCACCGCGCGCTTCCCGCACTACGCGTTCGGCGGCGCCGCGGGCGCCTCGTTCGGCTGGTTCTCGTGGCTGCAGGCCGCCACCGTCGCGCCGATCGAGGTGCTGGCGATGATCACCTACGGGCAGCACTACCAGTTCGCCAGCGGCTGGATGAAGACCACCTCGGCCGGCACGAGCGTCCTGACGGCGCCCGGAATCGTGGCCGCGGTGATCCTGATGGCGATCTTCACGTCGATCAACTTCCTCGGCATCCGCAAGCTCGCGCACACGAACAGCGCGGCGACGTGGTGGAAGGTCGGGGTCCCGCTGCTGGCGATCTTCGTCCTCGGCATCGTCAACTTCCACGCGAGCAACTTCACCGCCGCCGACGGCTTCAGCCCGTTCGGGGCGAAGGGCGTGCTCGCCGCGGTCTCGACGAGCGGGATCATCTTCGCGCTGCTCGGCTTCGAGCAGGCCGACCAGCTCGCCGGCGAGAGCGCGCGGCCCAAGCGCGACATCCCGCGCGCGGTGATCATGTCGGTGATCATCGGCGCGGTCATCTACGTCGCACTCCAGGTCGTCTTCCTCGGCGCGCTGCCGCCCTCGCAGATCGGCCACACCTGGGCGAACGGCGCGTACACCGCGATGACCGGGCCGTTCGCGCAGCTCGCGACGATCGTCGGCGTCGGGTGGCTGGCGGCGATCCTCTACGTCGACGCGATCATCTCGCCGGGCGGCACGGGTCTCATCTACACGACCTCGAGCTCGCGCGTCTCGTACGGCCTGAGCCGCAACGGCTATTTCCCGACCGTCTACGAGTCGACCGACAGGCGGGGCGTCCCGTGGTTCGGCCTGATCACAGCGTTCGTGGTCGGCTGCGTCTGCTTCCTTCCATTCCCGAGCTGGACGTCGCTCGTCGGGCTGATCACGGCCGCGAGCGTTCTGATGTACGCGGGTGCGCCGCTCGCGATGGGCGTCTTCCGGCGGCGGCTGCCGAACGCCGAGCGGCCCTACACGGCGCCGCTGGGATCGGTGCTCGCGCCGGCCGCATTCGTCGTCGCGAACCTGCTCATCCTCTGGTCGGGCTGGGACACCGTCTGGCGGCTCGGCGTCGCGATCCTCATCGGCTACGTGATCCTCGCCCTGACCCGGCTCTTCAACTGGAACTCGCGCTCGCCGCAGCTCGACCTCAGAGCCGCGAGCTGGCTGCCGTTCTACCTCGTCGGGATGGGAGCGATCGTCTACCTGAGCGACTTCGGACCGCGCGCGAATCCGGTCTTCCCGCTCTGGTGGGACATGGTCGCGGTGGCCGTCTTCAGCACGATCATCTACTTCTGGGCGCTCGCCGTCGCGCTGCCGACGGAGCGGATCGAGGAGATGATCGGCGCGGTCGTGCTCCCCGAGGAGGAGGACGTCGCGAGCGAGCCGCTAACGCGCGAGGTCTGACTGCGCCACGCTCGCCGCGGTGCGGAGCCGGGCGCGCCACACCACCGCGAGCGTCGTCGCGCAGAGTGCTGCCGAAACGAGGAAGGGGACGACGTCGCCGGTCGCCTCGGCGACTGCGCCTCCGGCCGCCGGGCCGACCAGGGCTCCGGTCGCCCAGGCGGCATTCATGAGGCCGAAGGCCATCCCTTGCGCCAGGCCGCTCCGCTCGGCTCCCTCGGCGATCAGCGCGAAGGCAGGCGTGAAGAGCATTCCGTACGCGCCCCCCGCGAGGACGATGAGCGGCACGTAGGCGAGTGGGCGCGGGCCGAGCGCGAGACCGATCGAGAGCGCGATGCCGGCGGTGAGCGCCAACTGCACGGGAACGAGGATGCCGCGTCGGTCGACCATCCGGCCGGCGAGCGGCGAGATGCCCGTCTCGAGGCCGGCGCCGACGAGCCAGACGGCGCCGATGGCGGCCGCTCCCCAGCCGGCGGCCGACAGGTGCAGCGGCGCGAGGGTCGACAGGACGCCGAAGAGGAACGACGGCAGCGCCATGAGGACGAGCCCGCCGACGAACACGTTGTTGCGCAGCGCGCGGGCCATGGCGGACCAGGAAGGCGCCTCCGGCGGGATCGACTCGAGGCGCAACGTCCACACGGCGAGCACCACCGAGAGTCCAGCGAGCCCCGTGAAGACCCAGTCGCGCCCGAGCAGGGCGGCCGCCGCCCCGACGACCGGCCCGAACAGGGCGCCGAACACCGCGGCACCCATCGCCGTGCCGATCACCGAGCCGCGGCGCTCCCGGGGCGCGGCGGCGAGCAGCCACGCGAACGCGCCGGCCCAGGTGAAGCCGCTGCCGCAGCCCTGGAGGAAGCGAGCGGCGAGGAGCGCCCCGAAGCTGTCGGCGAAGGCAAAGCCGAGACTCGAGACGCCCATCAGCGTCAGCCCGACGAGGACCGCGCGCTGCGGGCCGAGGCGGGCGGCCGCGGCTCCTCCCGGGAGGCCGCCGACGAGCGCGCCCGCCGCATAGGCGCCGACGAGCACGCCGGCTCCGGCCTTCGACAGGTGAAGGGTGTGCGCGAAGTGGGGGAGCAGCGGCGTCAGCGCGGCGTAGAGCATCGTGTCGACCCAGACGAGCGCGCAGACGAGGAGCAGCAGGCGGCGCATTGGCGCTCAGCGTATTGATGGAGGGCTCGGCGGGAGCAGTGGCTGTGCCGCAGGGCCACGCTGAGCGACGCGACTCCTCGCTTACGCTCGTCGGCCGGCTACGCCGGCTGCTGCGTCCTCAGTCGCGCCGATAGAACACCGCTATCGGCGCTCCCTGCGTCCTTGCCTCGCGACGCTCATCGCACCCCTGCGACGAGCACCACTCCCGCCGAGCCCTCCTGGCTTACCGTTCGGGTGTGACAGTTCGCGGTGTCGGTGCCGTATGAGTGACGTGAACGCCCTGCCGGCCGCTGTCCAACCGCCGCGCCACGTGGGATCGCCGGCGTTTGCGGACGTCGTCGCGGACCATCTCGACGCGGTCTACGGCTACCTCGTCTACCTCACGGGCGACCGTGCCGCGGCGGAGGATCTCGCGGCCGAGACGTTCGAGCGGGCCTTCAAGAGCTGGCGCCGCTTCGACCCGCGCCGCGGCGCGCCGCGCACCTGGCTCTGCCGGATCGCGCACTCCGCCGCGGTCGACTGGTTCCGGGCCGAGGCCCGGCGGCAGCGGCGCGAGGAGACGTACAGCCGCGACGAGGAGCAGCTCGGCGATTCCGTCTTCGCCGAGGGCCTCGCCCCGGAGCTCGACCGCGCCCTGCAGCGGCTGACACCCGCCGAGCGTGAGGTCGTCGCGTTGCGCGTGCTGCTCGAGCTCGACGGCCCGAGCGCCGCGCGTGTGCTCGGCATTAGCAGGACGGCTTGCTCGACCCGGCTCAGCCGGGCCCTGAAGAGACTCGAGGAGGAGATGTCCGATGTCCGCAGCTGACCCGGCTTTCGAGGGATCCGAAGGGCTCGTGGCCGCGCTGCGGGCGAACCCCCCGGTCGCCTCCGACAGGCTCCGCCAGCAGGTGCTGGCGGGCGAGCCGCGGCGCCGCCGTCTGCCGAGCCGGAGGTTGGCACTCGT
>JBJMKE010000015.1:0-23323 GCA_045806005.1 Gaiellaceae bacterium | reverse complement strand
TCAAGGGCTTCGGGGTCACCTTCAAGCAGATCTTCAAGAAGCCGATCACGCAGCAGTACCCGGAGTACAAGCGGCCGGTCTACCCGCGCTTCCGCGGCCGCCACCGGCTCTGGCGGCACGAGAACGGGCTGGAGAAGTGCGTCGGCTGCTCGCTCTGCGCGGCCGCGTGCCCGGCCGACTGCATCCGCGTCGTCGCCGCCGAGAACACGCCGGACAACCGCGTCTCGGCCGGCGAGCGCTTCGCGCGGATCTACGAGATCAACCTCAGCCGCTGCATCTTCTGCGGCTACTGCGAGCTCGCCTGTCCCTTCGACGCGATCACGCTCGGCAACGACTACGAGATCTCGGAGCACAACCGCGACGACCAGATCTACACGAAGGACATGCTCCTCACGCCGCCCCTGAAGCAGGTTCCCGTCGCCGATCAGGACCTCTACGACACCCCGATCCCCTTCTACAGGAGCGACTCGTGACCAGTCTCGTCGTCGCCTCCTCGGCCGGCAACGTGCTCGTCTGGATCGTCTGGGTCGTCGCCGGGTTCTGTTGCCTCGCCGCGGGTGTCGCGGTGATCTCGTTCTCGAACCCGTTCTACTCGGCGCTCGCGCTGATCGGGAACCTCGCCTCGCTGGCGGTCATGTACCTGCTGCTCTCGGCCGAGTTCGTCGCGGCGGCGCAGGTGCTCGTCTACGCCGGTGCGGTCGTCGTCATGTTCCTGTTCGTGATCGCGTACGTCGGGCCACGGCAGGAGACGCCGTGGTCGGGCGGGCCGGGCTGGCAGAGCGTCTGCGCGGTCGCGGCGGCCGGCTCCCTGCTCGTGGAGATCGTCGTCGTGATCGGGCTGCAGGCCGGCGGCGGCCTCTCGCATACGGACAAGGTCGGCGCCGACTTCGGCACCCCGGCCTGGATCGGGCGCATCTTCCTCGTCGACCACCTGTTCGCGTTCGAGATCACGTCGATCGTGCTGCTCGTGGCGGCCATGGGCGGCGTGATTCTCGGCTCGCACACGAAGCGCGCGGATCCCGGGACGACGCCCGAGGCGGCGCAGGAGCGCGAAGTGGAGCTGGTTCCATAGTGCTCGGCCCAGGCGTCGCCTGGTACGTCGCGGTGGCCGCGTTTCTGTTCGGCACCGGCGCGCTCGGCGTCCTGATCCGGCGCAACACGCTCGTCGTGCTCCTCTCGCTCGAGCTGATGCTGAACGGAGGCAACCTCGCGCTGATCGCGCTCTCGCGCCACTGGCACAACGGGGCGGGCCAGATCTTCGCGCTCGCCGTGATGGCCGTCGCCGCCTCGGAGGTCTGCGTCGGCCTCGGCCTCGTGGTCGCGCTCAACCGGCGGCGGCTCTCGCTCGACGTCGACACGCTCTCGGAGCTGAGGGGATGACGGGCGGTGCCTGGCTCTGCCTGCTCGCACCGCTGGGCGGGACGATCCTGATCCTGCTCTGCGGCACGCGGATCCCGCGCGTCGCCGCCGCCTGGATCTCGACGACGAGCGTCTTCGTCGCATTCGCGGGCGCGATCTGGGCCTTCCTCGGCGTGCAATCACAGCAGACGGGTGGACCGCCAGGCATGCCCCTTCCCGGTGGCGTTGCGGTACCCGGCCGCGGCGAAATCACGACGGCCTGGACGTGGCTCCAGTCGGGCAGCTTCAAGGTCGGGCTCGAGCTGCTCGTCGACCCGCTGAGCACGCTGATGATGCTCATCGTCGCCGGCGTCGGCGGCCTGATCGTCCTCTACTCGATCGGCTACATGGACGGCGACGACGAGGAGCGCCGCTACTTCGCGTACATCTCGTTCTTCGTCTTCTCGATGCTGCTGCTCGTCGAGGGCGGCAACCTGCTCATGCTGCTCATCGGCTGGGGCCTCGTGGGCCTCTCGTCCTATCTTCTGATCGGCTTCTGGCACGAGCGGCCGAGCGCGGTCGTCGCGGCCAAGAAGGCGTTCGTGATGAACGCGTTCGGCGACGCGACGATGGCGCTCGCCTTCTTCGTCCTGATCGCGCACACGAACTCGCTCTCGTTCGCGACGGACTTCAACGTCCACCTCTCATCGACCACCGAGAACCTCGTGGCGCTCGGTCTGCTCGGCGGCGCGGTGGCGAAGTCGGCGCAGATCCCGCTGCAGACGTGGCTGCCCGACGCGATGGAAGGCCCGACGCCGGTCAGCGCCCTCATCCACGCCGCGACCATGGTGACGGCGGGCGTCTACCTGATCGCGCGCACGCACGTGATCTTCGAGCAGGCGCGCACCGTCCAGCTCGTCGCCGCCGGCCTCGGCGCGCTGACCCTCCTGGTCGCCGGCCTGATCGCGCTCGTCCAGGTCGACATCAAGCGCGTCATCGCCTACTCGACGATGTCGCAGATCGGCTACATGTTCATGGGCGTCGGGGTGGGCGCGTACTCGAACGGGATGTTCCACCTGATGACGCACGCCTTCTTCAAGGCGCTCCTGTTCATGGCGGCCGGCCTCGCGATCCACGCGCTCGCGGGGGAGCAGGACATCCGGAACATGCGCGGCCTCGGGAAGGTGATGCCGTTCACGAAGTGGTGCTTCCTCGCCGGCGCGCTCGCTCTCGTCGGCATCCCGCCCTTCAGCGGCTTCTTCTCGAAGGACCCGATCATCGCCTCGGCCGGCGCGCTCGGGACGTGGTACGGCGCGATCTTCTGGGTCTGCGGCGTCGCGGGCGTGTTCCTCACCGGGCTTTACACGTTCCGGCTCTGGTTCCTCGTCTTCCCGGGCGAGCCGAGCCCGTTCGTGCGCGAGCACTACCACGACCACAACGGCCGTGAGGGCGCCTGGACGATGCTCGTCCCCGTCGGGATTCTCGCCGTGCTCGCGACGTTCGCCGGCTGGCTCCAGTTCTCGCCCTTCTGGACGCCGCTGACGAACTGGCTCTCGCCGGTGGCGCCGACGCTCGCCGCCGCGGTCCCGACCGATTCGCAGGAGCTCGTCGCCTCCCTCGTCGCCGTGATCGCCGGCCTCGCCGGCATCGCGCTCGCGTGGGCGATCTACTCCGAGCGGCGGATCGCGGTCCCGGCCGCTCCGGCCTGGCGGCGGCTGCTCGAGGAGAAGTTCTACTTCGACCGGCTCTACGACCGCATCTTCTACCTGCCCTCCGCCGCGACCTCGAGCTTCCTGCTGCGCGAGTTCGAGGAGCCCGTCGTGCTCCAGACCGGCCCCGACCTCGGCGACGCGACGCTCGAGACGGGCGGCCTCGTGAGGCGGCTCCAGACCGGCCTGCTGCGCACCTATGTCCTGTTCCTCGCGGCCGGCGCGGGCGCGGTCGTCCTCGCCTTCCTGATCGCGCGCTGAGCCGATGAGCGCCACCTCCCTCACCTCGATCCTGATCTGGCTTCCGATCGCGGGCGCCCTCCTGATCTGGCTGCTGCCGCTCTCGCGCCACACGACCGGAAGCCTCGCGCTGCTCTTCGTCTTCGCCGAGGTCGGCTTCTGGACCGAGCAGGTCGCGCGGTTCGACTTCTCCCGCTCCGGCCTCCAGATGTCGGAGCAGGCGAACTGGTTCGGCGACCTCGGCGTTTCGTACCACGTCGGCGTCTACGGCTTCTCGGTCTGGCTCGTCGGCCTGACCACCGTCGGCATGGCCGCGTGCACCGCCTACGGCTTCTGGGTCGGCCGCGACCGGCCGCGCGCCTACTTCGGGCTGATGCTGCTGCTCACAGGCGCGACGGTCGGCGTCTTCGAGTCGCAGGACATGCTCCTCTTCTACGCCTTCTTCGAGGCGATGCTGATCCCGCTCTACGTCCTGATCGGCGTCTGGGGCGGCGCCCGGCGGATGGAGGCGACTGTCAAGTTCGTCATCTACACGATGGCGGGCTCGCTCCTGATGCTCGCCGCGATCGTCGTCTACGGCCTGCAGGTCGGGACGTTCGACCTCGTGGCCGCCCCGGCGAGCGCCAGCCGCTGGATCTTCCTCGGCTTCATGGTCGCCTTCGTGATCAAGGCGCCGCTCTTCCCGTTCCACGGCTGGCTGCCCGACGCATACCGCGAGGCGCCGCCCGAGGTGGCGGCCGTCCTGTCCGGCGTGATCGCGAAGGCGGGGCTGTACGGGATGCTGCGGATCGCGATCCCGAAGTTCCCCGACCCGACGTCCTTCTACAGGACCGCCATCCTCGCGCTCGCCGCCGCCGCGCTCGTCTACGGGTCGCTCCTCGCCTTCCGGGCCGTGGACTTCCGCGGCGTGGTGGCGTACTCGTCGCTCGCACAATCCGGGCTGATCGCGCTCGGCCTGTTCGCCGGCCGCGACCTCGGCTTCGACGGGGCCGTGCTGCAGATGGTCGCGCACGGCCTGATCTCGATCTCGCTCTTCCTGATCGCCGGGGCGGTCGAGCGGAGGACGACCACCGGCGAGTTCCGGCTGCTCGGCGGGATGGCGAAGGGGAGACCCGCGCTCGCGACGCTGCTGATGACGGTCGGCATCATCTCGCTCGCCGTGCCGGGCTCCGCCTCGTTCGCGGGCGAGTTCCTGATCCTCGCCGGCGTCTTCCAGCGCGCGTGGTGGTGGGCGGCGATCGGCGCCGGCGCGATCGTGCTCGCCGCGATGTACATGCTGCGGCTGATCTCGGCCGTGCTGCACGAGGCCCGCGGCTCGACGGTGTCCGATGCGGCGCTCGACCTGCGGCCGGGCGAGCTTGCGCTCGTCGTCCCGCTCGTCGGCGTGCTGCTCGCGCTCTCGGTCTGGCCCGCGGGCATCAGCCACCACTCCTTCGTCGGCCCGAGCCCCGCGGCGACGGTGAGGAGCGAGTTCAAGTGACGCTCAACACCCCGTCCATCGACTGGTTCGGGCTCAGCCCGATCCTCGCGCTCATCGGCGCAGCCTTCCTCGCGCTGCTCTGTGCGGTGCTCGTGCCGCGCCCCGTTCGCCGCCTCGCCGCGTCCGCGCAGGCGGTCGTCGGCTTCACGGCCGGGCTCGTGCTCGCGATCTGGCTCTACGTCGACAGCGCGGACGGCCACACGATCGCCGCCGGAGCCTTCTACCGCGACCGCTGGACCATGCTCGGGCAGATCATCCTCTGCGCCGCCGGCCTCGCGACGACGCTCCTCGGGATCGAGCACGTGCCCGGCTGGAGACGAGGCACCGACCCGCGGCGCCGCGACGACCACGTGGCGGAGTTCTTCGCGCTGATGCTCGCCTCGGCCGCCGGCATGGCGTTCTTCGTCGGCGCGGCGAACCTGATGGTCCTCTTCCTCTCGCTCGAGTGGTTCTCGATCGCCCTCTACGTGATGTGCGCCACCGACTACGACCTCGAGGGCTCGCTCGAGGCGGGGCTCAAGTACCTCATCGTCGGCTCGTTCGGCGCCGGAGCGCTCCTGTTCGGCTCGGCGCTCGTGTACGGGGCGACGGGTGCGATCTCGTTCTCCGGGATCGCGAAGGCGACCGCCGCGCACGGGCTGAGCAACGACTGGTTCCTGATCACCGGCCTCGCCCTGATCATCGCGGGGCTTGGCTTCAAGATGTCGGCCGCGCCGTTCCACATGTGGACACCGGACGTGTACGAGGGCGCGCCGACGACGGTGACGGCGTGGATGTCCGCCGCGACCAAGGTCGCGGCGCTCCTCCTCGCGTTCCGCCTGATGGTCACGGCGTTCCCGCAGGAGCAGCACCTCTGGAGCTGGGGCTTCGCGATCGTCGCGACGATCTCGCTGGCGATCGGCAACCTCGCGGCGCTCGTGCAGAAGAACGTCAAGCGGATCCTGGCCTACTCCGCGATCGCGCAGGCCGGCTTCATGCTGATCGGGCTCAGCGCCGGCAGCTCGCTCGGCGGCCGCGCGCTCATGTACTACCTCATCCCCTACTCGGCGGCGGCCTTCGGCTCGTTCGCCATCGTGGCGGCCCGGGAGCGCGAGCTCGGCGTGCCGGTGACGCTGGAGAACCTCGCCGGCTTCGGCTGGGAGCGGCCGTTCCTCGGCGTCGCGATGTGGTTCTTCGTCTTCGGCTTCGCCGGGCTGCCGCTCGGCGGCGGCTTCGTCGGCAAGTTCTACGTCTTCGCCGCGGCCTACGAGCACGGCTGGGTCTGGCTCGTGATCGTCGGCGTCGTCGCGACGCTCGTCAGCCTCTACTACTACCTCGGGATCGTGCGGGCGATGTACATGCGGCCGTCGGAGGAGCTCGGGCTGCAACCAGGCGGCGGCGTCGCGGTGAGCGGCGGCGCGCCGGCGCAGGAGACGTGGCTCCACGTCGCGGTGGGCGCCGCCTTCGTCGTCTCGGTCGGGTCACTCTTCGCCGTGCAGCCGCTGATCGACCTCGCGCAGCACGCGACGAGCGCACTCCCTCTCTGAAAGCCGGCCGAAAGGGCTCTGCAAAAGCGCCGCAAGCTCAACGGCATCCGAGGTTACAAGCCGTGCGCGGGCAGGGAATGACCGTTCACACCCTATGAACGACCTAAGGAGCCGGCCATGCTAGGGAGTCACCTGACGCGGACAAGGCTCGGAATCGTGCTGGCGGTCGTCGCCGGCGCCGTGCTCGGCGCCGTCTTCGGACAACCCGGCAACGGCCGAGCCGCAGTCGCCGCGGTACCCAAGAACAAGACGTTGCCGACCATCACTGGGACGGCCGAGGCGGGGCAGACCCTCACCGCAACCCACGGAACCTGGACGAACAGCCCGACCTCCTTCAGCTACTCGTGGCTCCGCTGCGACGCGACCGGGAACGGCTGCGCCGCGATCGCCGGCGCGACTGGAAAGACCTACAACGTCACCAACACGGACGTGGGACACACGCTCCGCGTGGCGGTGGCGGCACACAACTCCAGCGGCACCGGACGCGCCACCTCGGCGCCGACCTCGATCGTCTCCTCGAGCGGATGCGCGCCCGGCACCGGCGCAATCTCGATCACGGCGCTCGCGCCGCCGGCCCGCCTGGCGATCAGCCAGTCGTCGGTCTCGCCCGCCGTCACGCGCCGGACGAAGACGATCCACCTGCACTTCCTGATCACCGCGTGCGGCGGCCGCCCCGTGCAGGGCGCGACCGTCTTCGCCACGGCGATCCCCTACAACCAGTTCTCGGTGGGGTCCGTGACGTCGGACTCCAACGGCGCCGTCACGATCAACGAGAAGAGGCTGAAGGGCTTCCCGGCCGCCCGCCACCAGCGGCTGCTGGCGGTGTTCGCACGGGCCTCGAAGCCCGGCGAGCCGCTGACCGCCGGCGTGTCCACCAGCCGGGTGGTCTCGTTCCACATCACGCACTAGTAGCCAGTAGGACGACCCGACAGCGGCACCCTGCCCACGCGGGGTGCCGCCGCTTAACGAACTCGCATCGAAATGAAGCACGGGCCGCCTGGCCGCACCCAGTCAGCGCGTGCTCATTCCGACACGAGTTCTACGCGGCGCGGGAGAGGAGCTCGTCGACCTCGGCCTGGCGCAGGCGCCGCTGCGCACGCGCCGTGGGCACCCGCACCGGCTCGAACACCCAGACGACGAGCGGAACCCCGTAGGCGAACAGGGCGAGCAGGAGGGCCCAAGTCGCGAGAGGCGAGGGCGGCGCTCCTGCCGGGGCGTTCGCCCGGGCCGAAGAGGCGAGGATGACGAGTGCAAGCGCGAGGCCGCCCGTCACCGCCCGGAGGAGCGCCGGCCGGCCATCGAGCGCGTCGCTAACGGCGACGAAGGCCGCCGCCGCGGCCGCGGGGACAGCCAGGAGGCCGAGCCAGAGGGCGAGCCCGCCGAGGCCGACCTCCCCGGCCGCGAGCGCGGCCGTCGCGAGCACCAGGGGCAGGAGCCGCGAACCCACGACCCGTAGGTTCGTTTCCGCATCGGACGGTCCTTCCTCAGTAGGCTCGCGGCCATGGAACTCACATGGCTGGGACACTCGGCCTTCCGCCTGGAAGCGGACGGCAAGCGGATCTACATCGACCCTTTCCTCAACGGCAATCCGAAGTGCCCGGAGGGCGAGGTGACCCCCGAGCGAGTCGACGTGATCGCGCTCACGCACGGGCACGGCGACCACGTCGGCGACACGGTCCAGCTCGCCAAGCAGCACGGCTGCGCGGTCGTCGCGCCGGTAGAGCTCGCGGATTGGCTACAGGGCAAGCAGGGCCTCGAGAACGTCCTCGACCCGAACAAGGGCGGCACGGTCTCGGTCGACGAGATCCGGTTCACCCTCACGAACGCGCACCATTCGAGCTCGAACAACGATCTCGAGTACATGGGCGAGCCCTGCGGCATCGTCGTCCGCGCCGAGGGCAGGAGCGTCTATTTCGCCGGCGACACGTGCGTCTTCGGCGACATGCAGCTCATCGGCCGCCTCTACTCGCCCGATCTCGCCGTGCTCCCCATCGGCGACCACTACACGATGGGTCCCGATCAGGCCGCGCTCGCGCTCGAGCTGCTCGGCGTGAAGCGCTGCCTCCCCTGTCACTACGGCACGTTCCCGCCGCTCGTCGGGCGGCCGTCGCAGCTCCGCGAGCTCGCGCCGGACGTCGAGATCGAGGAGCTCGAGCCGGGCGACTCCGTGACGGTATGAGGGAGCGTTGGTGGGGCGGAAGCGGCCGGCGGGTTCCCGAGCTCGCCGTCGCAGGGGATCCCGCGCTGCCGCTCGAGGAGGCGCTCGTCCTCGACGGCGTCGACGACCTGGCGCCGATCGCGGAGGCGTTCGAGACCGGCCGCCCCGTCGTCGTGCGCGCGTCGTCGCCGGAGGCGGTGCGCGCGGCGCTCTCGCGCCCCGAGGTGGCGGCGGTGCTCGTGCCGGAGGAGCGACGCGACCTGCTCGAGCTCGACCTGACGGAGCTGACGTATGGCTAGTGACAAGTTGTCACTAGCTCCTCCTGTTGCGACCTTCTCGATCGCGGCCTGCGACCTCGAGGCGCGTCAGTGGGGCGTCGCGGTGCAGTCGAAGTTCCTCGCCGTCGGCTCCGTCGTCCCGTGGGCCGAGCCCGAGGTCGGCGCGATCGCGACGCAGGCGTACGCGAACCCGAGATACGGGCCGAGCGGGCTCGCTCTACTGCGTGACGGCCTCCCGGCAAGCGAGGTCGTGGACCTGCTCACGGCCGAGGACGATGAGCGCGACAGCCGGCAGGTCGGCGTGGTGGACGGGTCGGGCGCCGGCGCGGCGTGGACCGGCTCCGGCTGCCTCGACTGGGCGGGACACCGCACCGGGCCGTGCTACTCGGCGCAGGGGAACATCCTCGTGTCCGGCGCGACCGTGGACGCGCTCGCCGAGACGTTCGAGGCCACGGCGGGCCGCCCGCTCGCGGAACGGCTGCTCGAGGCGCTCGCCGCGGCCCAGGCGGCGGGCGGCGACAGTCGCGGCCAGCAATCCGCGGCGCTGCTCGTCGTGAAGCGCAACGGCGGGTACGCCGCGCTCTCGGACGTCCTCGTCGACCTCCGCGTCGACGACCACGAGCGCCCGATCGCCGAGCTCGCGCGGATCTACGAGCTGCACGAGCAGCTGTTCGGCCGGACCCCGCGGAGGTTCTGGCTCCCGCTCGAGGGCGAGCTGCGCGCCGAGGTCGACGAGCAGCTCGGTCGGCTCGGCTACGACTCGCTCGACGCCTGGGCGGGAGTCGCGAACCTCGAGGAGCGCGTCGATGGCGACAACGAGATCGATCCCGTGGTCCTCGAGGCGCTGAGGAGTGCCCGCGAATGAGCGAGGGCTACACGATCCTCACGCTCGACGAGCTCGAGCCGGCGCCGCACAGGGGGAGCAACCTCGTCCCCGTCCGGCATACCCTCGGCTTCCGGCCGGCGGGCGTCAACGCCTGGATCGCCGACGCCGGCGGCCAGCTGATCCCGCCGCACGAGGAGGACAGCGGCAACGAGGAGCTGTACGCCGTCGTGCGCGGGCGGGCGACGTTCACGGTCGGCGAGGAGACGGCAGACGCTCCCGCCGGCACGCTCGTCTTCGTCCCCCCCGAGGTTTTCCGGACCGCGGCCGCCGAGGAGGACGGCACGATCGTTTTCGCAGTCGGTGGCACGGTGGGCGAGGCGTTCAACGCGGGCGGCTGGGACTCGTTCGCGGTCGCCGTCGCCTACGGGGAGTCCGGACGGCTCGAGGAGGGACGGGCGGTGATGGCACAGCTGATCGCCGAGAAGCCCGACTACTGGGCCACGCACTACAACGCGGGTTGCTGGGAGGCCCAGGCCGGCGACGCCGACGCCGCGTTCGAGCACCTGCGCCGCGCACGGGAGCTCGACGCCGAGGGGCACTCGGCGGGGTACTTCCGGGAGGACACCGACCTCGACCCGCTGCGCGACGATCCCCGATTCGGTGACCTCCTCTCGTGAACACGGCGCACATCGACGAGCTCGACGCGATCGAGATGCGCGACGGCTTCGTCTGGCGCCCCGTGCGCCGCCGCTTCGGGATCAAGGCGTTCGGCACCAACGCGTACACGCCCGGCGCGAGCGGCCGGGTCGTGGAGGAGCACGCGGAGCAGGTCTACGGGCACGAGGAGCTCTACCTCGTCCTGCGTGGACGCGTCCTCTTCACCGTCGACGGAAACGAGCACGAGCTCGGCCAGGGACAGCTCGTACACCTGCGCGACCCGTCGCTTCGCCGCGGCGCGGTGGCGCTCACGGACGACGCGGCCGTGCTCGCCGTCGGCGGCAAGCCGGGCGCTCCGCACGAGGTCTCGGCCTGGGAGTACGCGTTCGCCGCCTCCCCGCATATCCGCGCCGGCCGGTACGACGAGGCGAGGCAGCTGCTACGCGAGGGGCTGGAGACGAAGCCCGGCAGCCCGGCGCTCCTCTACGACCTCGCCTGCGTCGAGGCGCTCGCCGGCGAGAGCGACCAGGCGTTGGAGCTCCTCGACCAGGCCGTCGCGGCCGACGAGCGGTTCCGCGAGCACGCGCAGACGGACGAGGACTTCGCCTCGATCCGGGACGACCCCCGCTTCCCGCGGTAGCCGGCCTAGCGGTCGCCGGGGAGCCGGACTCCGCCGGCGAGCGTGCGCAGCGCGGGCACCGGGTCGGACTCGGGCCGCGCGACGAGGAGCACCGCGCCGTGGCCCTCCTCGCGCACGAGTGCGTCGACGAGCAGCTGCAGCCCGACCGCGAGCGCGAACGCCTTGTGCGCGTGTTCGCCGCCGAAGGGGACGAGCTCGTCCTCCTGCGCGAGGCCGGCGACGACGTCGCCCCAGGTCACCGCGCCCATCGAGGCGTCGACGACGACCGGGTCGCCGCCGCCGCTCGGGATCCCGATCGCCAGTGGGTTCGTCCCCGCGAGCTTCGGCCCGCCCGACGGATGGCCCAGCCGCCGCGGGGAGGTCGCGGTCAGCACGCCGACGAGCCCGCCCTCGGCCAGGCGGCGCACGTGGTGCCCGAGCATCCCGGTCGGGAAGGTGCGCTCGCAGACGACGAGCCGCGCGTGAGCGGGTGGCCGCTCGAGCTGGGCGCGCACGGCGCGGCCGAGCACGAGGTAGCCGATCGCGCCGCCGCCGTGCCAGCGCTCGAACCCTTCCTCCTGCTCGAGCACCTGCGGGTCCGCCGACGGGTCGTAGCCCTCGAGCCCCTCGAGCCACGGGATCCGCGCGTGGCCGTGGCCCTGCTTGCCGCGGCGCTCGGCGCCGTCGAAGTGCTCCCACAGCTCCTGCGCGTCGGCCTCCGCGAAGCCGAGGGCGCGCAGCCGGCCCAGGCCCTCCTCAGGCTGCATGGCGGGCGACGAAGAGGAGCTGCCAGCCGCCGCGCCCACCCGCCGATCCCTTCCGGATCAGCCGACGAGCGGCAGCGACTTGACGATGCCGCCACGCTCGCGGCGGAGCGCCTCGATCTCCTGCGCTATCGCCAGGATCGCCCGCGCCGATTCCGACTCCGGCTGCGCCGAGACGACCGGCGCACCGGCGTCGCCCTGCTCGCGCAGCGCCGGGTCGAGCGGCACCGTCCCGAGCAGCGGCACGCCGAGCTCGCCGGCGAGCTCCTCACCGCCGCCGCTGCCGAAGACGTCGCCAGACATGTTCTCGATCACGCCGAGCAGGCGCATGTTCGTCTTCTGCGCCATCCCCGCGGCGCGGGCCGCCACGTCCTGAGCGAGCTTCTGCGGCGTCGTGACGACGACGACCTCGGCCCTGGGAAGGAGCTGCCCGAGCGAGATCGAGACATCCCCGGTACCGGGCGGCATGTCGACGACGAGCACGTCGATCTCGCCCCAGTGGACGTCGGTGAGGAACTGCTCGAGCGCACGGTGGAGCATCGGGCCGCGCCACATCACCGGCTCGTTGCTGCTCTCGAGGAAGAAGCCGATCGACATCAGCTTCAGGCCGTCCTTGACGGGAGGCACGATCAGCTCGTCCACGGCGATGGGCCGCTGCCGGATGCCGAGCACGTGCGGGATCGAGTGGCCGTAGATGTCCGCGTCGAGGACCCCCACCCGGTGGCCCGACTGCGCGAACGCGACCGCGAGGTTCGCGGCGAGGGACGACTTGCCCACACCGCCCTTGCCGCTCGCCACCGCGAGCACGCGGCAGTCGGCGGGCAGCCGGATCACGCCGTCCCGCTCAGGCGCGCCCCCGCGGAGCTTCTGCGTCAGCGCCTGCCGCTCCTCGGGAGTCATCACGGCGAACGAGAGCTCGGCGCCGGTCACGCCCGGCACGTCCGCGAGCACCTGCTCGACCTGCTCCTCGAACGAGTGGCGGAGCGGGCAGCCGGCGACGGTGAGGACGATCGTGAGCGCCACGACACCGTCGTGGATCTCGAGATCCCGCACCATGTCGAGCTCGGTGACCGGGCGCCCCAGCTCCGGGTCGATCACTCCGCCGAGAGCCTGCAGGACAGCGTCGCGATCCGGGTTCATACGGCGAGCGTAGCGCCTGGGCGCCGTGCTCAGGGGAGCGGTAGCAGGAGGGAACCTCCCGACGGCGAAGCGCTCGCCGTGACGTCGGACTCCACGACCCAGGCCCGCTGGCCCGTCCTGAACGAGCGGCGGACGCCGTTGCCGGAGGCGGCACTGCCTGCCCGCCGGAAGTCGTCGCGCTCGCCCTGGCTGCTCATGGGCCTCGCGTTCATCTGCGGCGTCCTGGTCAGCGCCGCCGGCTTCTCGATCGGCTGGCGCCACCAGGCGCAGCGCAACACCGACACCGAGAGCGCGCTCGCGGCTGCGACCGCGCGCAAGCACGCGCTCGAGCGCAGAGTCGTCCTGCTGCAGGCCTCGTTGGCGGGATCGCGTAACAAGGAGGCGGCTGCGACCGCTGCCGCGCAGCGGGTCGCCCGCACCGCGGCGAAGATCGGCACCGAGGCCACCGCGACCAGCGGCGCCGCCTCGTCCGTCTCCTCGGGTGCCGGAACGCTCACCGCGTCCGCCTCGCGCATCGCGAGCGAGCTCAAGACGCTGGAGACGTACCTCACGACGACCCCGGCCGGACAGCTCGACCCGGGCTACATCGCGAGCCAGACCGGGTACCTCACCCGGCAGCTGGCAGGGCTCCAGGCGGCGGGTGGAGATCTCGGCCGCGCCGTCGCGGGATTCCAGGCCGCCGTCAGGCGGCTCGCCCGCAGCGCGGCTACTCTCCCTGCTGGTTGAGGGCCACCGGAACGAGGGCTTGGCCGTCTCGAACGGGAGCGCGATGGTGGGAGCAGGATGAGGGGGGCACTGACGGCTGTCGCAGCGGCGCTGGCGCTGCTCGCGACGGCTGCCGGCGCCAGCGGCAACGCGGGCCACCATGCCCACCCGCTGGGCGTCGTGCCGCACGTGCGCGGGCCGGCCGGCGCAAACGCGCGGGCGGCCGCGAGCTCGACTCCCGCCTTCCTCACGTTCGACGCGAACTACGCCTTCCTGATCAACCGGTACTTCCAGGACGTGGCCGCCGCGAGCGGCAGCACCTCGAACGTCTACTCGGTCGCGACCCAGTACTACGACGGTTCCGGGCCGGTTCAGTACGCGTCGAGCGTGGGCGGCTCGTACGTCGACCACGACCCGCTCCCGGCCAGCGGCTGCTCCGACGGCGTCGACCCGTCCTGCCTCACCGACGCGCAGCTCCAGGCCGAGATCCAGAACGTGCTGACCGCAAAGGGTTGGCACGGGAGCCTGACCAACGAGTTCTTCCTGATGACCCCCGTCGGTGTCGGATCTTGTGTCGACGGACTCAGCGGCGTGTGCTCGGCTAGCGCCGACGGCTTCTGCGCCTACCACAGCGACTTCACCGACCTCGCGAACGAGCGTGTGATCTATGCGAACGAGCCGTATGAGGGAACGGTCGGCGGCTGCACCGGCCCGGGCCAGGGCTTCCCGAACGACGGGGACGCCGACACGACGATCAACACGATCAGCCACGAGCACAACGAGTCGGTCACCGATCCCTTCGGCGACGCCTGGATCGACTCTCAGGGCGCGGAGAACGGCGACCTGTGCGCCTACACGTACGGGGCCCCGCTCGGCACGGCGGTCAACGGGCAGCCGTACAACCAGCTCATCAACGGCCACGCCTACGCCCTCCAGCAGGAGTTCAGCGACACGGGAAGCACCTGCCTCCAGAACGCCACGCAGGAGCACGGCTCGATGAGCACCACCCTGCCGTACAACGGCGGGCTCGTTATGCACACCAATGTCACCTACGCGATCTACTGGCTGCCCACGGCGAGCAACACAAGCCCACCCGCCGTCAGCGGGACGCCGGCGGTGAGCCACGCGCTCACGTCGTCGGCGGGGTCGTGGAACGGCGCTCCGACCGCCTACTCCTACCAGTGGCAGCGCTGCGCGGCGGGCGGCACGGGCTGCGCGAACATCGCCGGAGCGACGGGCTCGACCTACACGCTGACCGCCGCCGACGGCGGGATGAGCGTGCGCTCGACGGTCAGCGCCACGAACGTGAACGGCACGTCCGCGTACGCGGCCTCGTCCGCCGCCGTCGTCGTCCCCGCGCCCGCGGCAACGGCCCCGCCCGTGGTCTTCGGCCCCGCCGGCGTGGGGAAGCAGCTCTCGACCACGAACGGCTCGTGGAACACATCCGCGACCTTCGCGTACCAGTGGCAGCGCTGCGGGGCCGACGGCAGCGGGTGCGTCCCGATCGCCGGCGCCACCGCCGCCGCCTACGCCCTCGTCGCGGCCGACGCCGGCCACACGCTGAAGGCGAGCGTCACCGCGACGAACGTGGCGGGGGCGGGCAGCGCGACCTCCGCCGCGTCCCACACGATCGTCGCGACCCCGAGGTCGACGAGCGCGCCCCGGATCTCCGGCAGGGCCAGGGTCGGGCACCGGGTCGTGGCCGGCAAGGGCAAGTGGACGTGGACGCCCACGAGCTTCCGCTACCAGTGGCTCCGCTGCTCGGCGAAGGGCCGCCGCTGCGCCGCGATCAAGAGAGCGACCCGCGCCACGTACCGGGTCGTGAAGAAGGACTCCGGGCACCGCCTGCGCGTGCGCGTCACGGCGACGAACGCGGCCGGAACACGGTCCGCCGGCTCTCGCGCGACCGCGCGTGTCCGCAAGACCTCCTAGAGCAGCCGCCGGAGCAGCGCCGCGTTACGCGGTGCGAATCCCTCCCAGTCGTTGTTGAAGTACGCGAACACCTCGTGCGTGCGCCTCCAGCCGCGCAATCGCTGCGCCCACTCGCGTAGCTCGGCGTCGCTGTAGTTGCCGCGCCGGCCGCGGGTGCCGCTGTGGAAGCGGACGTACCTCCAGTCCGCCGTCAACTCGTGGGTCTGGAACGCGTTGACCTGCGGCCGGTCCCCGATCGCAAGCGCCACCCCGTGCTCGCGGAGCAGCGCGTACGTCTCCTCCACGAACCAGGACGGGTGCCGGAACTCGATGCAGTGGCGCAGCCCGCGTGGCAGGCGGGCGAGGGCGCCGGCGAGCCGGTCGTCGTCGCGGCGGAACGTCGGGGGCAGCTGCCAGAGGAGCGGCCCGAGCTTCGGCGAGTCGAGCAGCGGCTCGATCCGCTCGAGGAAGCGCTCGAGACCCGGCCCCAGGTCACGCAGCCGCTTGACGTGCGTGAGGTAGCGGGAGGCCTTGACCGCGAACAGGAACCCGTCCGGCGTCTGCTCCACCCAGCGTGCGACGGCGTCACGGCGCGGCAGGCGGTAGAAGGTCGAGTTCACCTCCACCGTGTCGAACCGCTCCGCGTAGAACTCGAGCCAGCGCGAGGCCGGCAGGCGCGGCGGGTAGAAGACCCCGCCGCGCCAGTGGGCGTAGTTCCAGCCCGAGAGGCCTACGCGCAAGCTCGACTCAGCCGACCACGTCGACGTCCTCCGCCCGGACGTACGCGATCCGGTGGTTGTAGAAGATCTCGTAGAACTGCTCCGGGCTCGTGTACAGGTGGTAGGTGTCCGGCGCGTTGAAGGTCGAGGCGGAGTAGTAGTCCGCCGTGACGAGATCCTTCGCGACGTAGGCCTGGCCGGCCGGGATCGAGTACCGGTCGAGCGTCGCCGTCGAGATGCTGGACGGGTAGGCGCGACCGTAGACCGGGGTCGAGGCAAGCCCCGCCTTCGGCGTGATCAGCGTCCCTCTCCCCGGGATCGTCGCCGCGTGCTCCCCGTGCGGGGAGTACAGCCACGCCTTCTCGCCGCCGAACCAGATCGCCAGCCAGTTGCCGCTCCGGCCCGCGACGGCGTACTGCGTCCCGGTCGAGGCCTTGTCGCCCCAGTCCCAGGCTCGCGTGGTGCCGACTCCGTCCGGCTCGACGCCCGCCGCGGCGAGGTAGGGGTCGGAGACGAGCGGGCTGTCGGCGCTCGGCGCCGTGTGGAGGTAGACGAAGCTCGCCGGCTGCGTCGGGCAGGCCTGCGTGCCGTCGCCGCAGCCCGTGACGAGCGGCCTGTTCGTCTTCCAGTTCGGGTCAATGGTGACGATCGGATCCGTGCCCGCGTCGCCCTGCGGCGTGATCGGCGCGCCGACGAGCGCCATGAAGTGTGCCCAGTCGAAGAACGGACCCGGATCCCAGTGCATCCCGGCCTGGAAGGCGCCGGTCGGGCCGGGCACCTGGTCGTGGCCGACGACGTGCGCCCGGTCGAGCGGGAATCCGAACCGCTGCGCCTGGTAGCGCGTCAGCCGGGCGAGCGAGTGGTAGAGCCTGGGCGTGAACCAGTCGGAGAGGTCGAGCGCGAAGCCCTCGTTCTCGATCCCGACCGAGTGCGTGTTCACGTACCAGTTGCCCGCGTGCCAGGCCACGTCCTTCGTCGGCACCATCTGCGTGACGAACCCGTCCCTGGAGCGGATCACGTAGTGGGAGCTCACGTAGGCGTGCGAGTTCTGGAACTCCGCCAACGTCGGGTCGTAGAGCACCTCGGTGTCGTGGACGACGACGTAGCGGATCGCCAGCCCGTCCGCGGGCCGGTCGGCGAGGTCGTAGTTGCCGTAGTCGCCGGGATCGGAGCTGTTCTGCGCGTACGCAGCCGGCAGGAACTGGCACTTCAGCCCGGGCGGACACTCGACGCCCGAAACAGTGGCGTGGCCGAGGTGCGAGACACGGGCCGAGCGGTTCTCGGCATGTCCTCCCGCCTTGCCGGAGGGCGAGAGCGCTCGGCCTCCGCCGGCGGCAGCGCTCGCGCTGCCGAGTGTGAGGGCGGCGACGGCCGCGACGAAAGCCAGACAGCGAATCGATCTCATGGGCAAACCCCCTTTTGCTGGGCGATACGCGTAGGCCTATGCCCGGGAAGCGGGGTCTTACGCGTCGCCGCGGAGCGCGGCGGCGAGGCGGCGGCACACGGGCTCGGATCCGGCCGCGACCACGCGCGAGCGCTGCTCGAGGTCGAGCGGGGCGGCCCCGAACGGCTCCTCGACGTCGAACAGGTCGGCCGCGAGCCCGAGCTCGCGGCAGAGGAGCTGGGCGGCCGCGATGTCGACCGACCGAGCAGCCTTGAGGGAGCAGACCGCGTCCACACGGCCGGCCGCGAGATGGCAGAGCGAGAGCGCAAGCGAGCCCATGATCCGCAGCCGGTAGGCGAGATCGGCGACCTTCGGCGCCTCGCGGGCGACGAGCGAGGTGCGGGTGGCCTCGAAGGAGAGGATCTCGATCTCGTCCTTCGGACGCTCCGTGCCGAGCGGCTCGCCGTTCAGCCACGCGCCCTCGCCGCGTCGCGCCGTCCATTCCTCGCCCGAGCCGAAGTCGTGGACGAAGCCGAAGACGACGTCGTCCATCGTCTCTCCCTGCGCGACCGCGATCGAGAGGGAGAAGAAGGGGATGCCGCGCTTCGCGTTCAGCGACCCGTCGATCGGGTCGACCACCAGCAGCGGCAGCGCCCCGCCGCCGACGCGCCCGACCTCCTCCGAGACGATCGCGCCCGCGGACTCGCGTATGCGCTCGAGAATGACGTCCTCCGCCGCCTGGTCGACGGCCGTCGTCTCGTCGCCGCCGAGCCCCTGCCCGACCACGGGCTCGCGCTCGGCCCGCGTCGGCATCCGCGCGAGCACGGCCTCCACGTCGCCGACGGCAGCCCTGCAGAGCTCCAGCCACTCAGTCAAGCGGGAGCATGAGCAGGCCGGAGGTGAGCTTGGGATAGAAGAACGTGCTCTTCTGCGGCATCACGTCGCCGCGGCTCGCGACGGCCCACACGTCGTCGATCCGCGTCGGGCGCAGGAGGAAGGCCGCCTCCGCCTCGCCGCGGTCGACCGTCGCGATCGCCTCCTCGCGGCTCGGCGTGTACGTGACGCCGTCCGGCCCGGCCCGTTCCACGATCTCCGGATCCAGCCCGTCGCCGCCGAGCAGCTCGTACTCGCCGGCGCGGTAGAGAACCGGCCCCGGCAGGTCGTCGCCGGGCGGGTCGATCGACTTCCCCGAGGCGTGGCCCGCGCTCTGCGCCACCCGGTGCGTCGGGAAGATCGTCAGCCCCTCTTGCCCGGTCGGGACGATCACGGCAAGGAGCCACGGCTCGTCTTCGAACGCGAGCGCCGTCTCGTACCGGTGATGCCCGTCGGCGATGAGGAGCTGGGCGTCGCGCAACTCCTCCGTGAGGACCTCGCAGAACTCGGCGCCGAGCCGCCAGAGGCTGTCGCCGCCGCTCTGCAGGTCGGGCTCGCCCAGCCCGTCGACCTCGATCGTGCCGTCCCAGAGGAAGAAGAGCGGCTCGAGCTGCGTGCGCGTGGCCCGCAGCAGGCGCAGGCGGCCCTCCTTCGGGCCTGCGTGCGTCCGCTCGTGCGGCAGGACGACGCGCCTCTCGTACGGCTCGGCCCGGAGCGCCGTCACGAGACCCTCGCGCCGACGGGCGACGCCGTCCGGGCCAACGTACTCCTGCGCGAGCCACCAGCACGCGGGCTCTTCGTCCTGCACGAGGACGCCGCGCTCGCGCCACTCCGAGAGGCACGCGGCAGCGTCCTCCTCGGAGTCGGGGAGGGTCAGGTGGACGACGTTGTACGGGCTTTGTCCGCGGAGCTCTTCCCGTTCCTCCGGCCCGATGACGTCGTACGGGGGCGCGACGAGCGAGTCGAGCGGGCCTGCGACAGCCGGGTCGTAGCGGAGCGCGCGGAACGGCCGTACGACTGCCACGGCACTGACCGTACCAACCGCGCCGCCTCGGTACCGCCGCGCCGGCTCGTGCGGGCCACCACGGGAGACCCTTCGGACCACGCACGCCGGCCGAGGTGGAGCAACTCGAAGACGGTCGCCATGAGGAGCCCCAGCCCCACGAGGGTGACCCGCCGCAGGACGCGGCCGCTCCAGCGCAGGCGCAGGCTCAGCTCTCGCCTCCGATCGGGCGTCAGCCGCCGTCGCCGGTCGACGACGAGCAGCCTCTCCGACGGGACGACCGCGATCACCGCGGACGTGGGCAGGCACCGCACGCGCCGCCGCCCCGCCCGCACCTCGAGCAGCGACGGGTCGTGCGGGTCGTCGTCCGCGAGGACCCGCTCGACGGTCCCGCGGCCGCCGCCTGCGAGCGTGAAGCCGACGCAGTTCGCGAGCCAGTAACGGGAGACGGGATCGGAGGCAGCGAACCGCTTGCTCTGGCGCAATGCAACCGCCATCCACGCCCCGGTACCCCGTTCCCCCTCCATGCGAAACTCTCCCTCGTGACGACCATCGCCGAGCTCGAGGAGAACCGCACGATCGAGGGGATCTACGCGGTGGCGCGGAAGGAGCGCCTGCGAACCCGGAACGGCTCGACGTACCTGGCCCTCGAGCTCGTCGACCCGAGCGGACGGATCGGCGCGAGGGTCTGGAACGACGTCGAGATGCTCGACGGGCGCTTCGAGACGGGCGACGCGATCCGCGTGCTCGGACGGGTGGAGCGGTTCCGGAACGAGCTTCAGGTCGAGGTGCGGACGCTCGAGCCCGCGGAGGGCGTCGACCCGGCCGGGCTGGCGCCGGGCCTGCGCCGGGACGCGGACGAGCTCGAGGGGTTCCTCGAGTTCCTCGTCGGCGAGGTGCACGACGAGGCGCTGCGCGGGGTCGTCTCGCGGGCACTCGCAGAGACGCCGCTGCGCGCGTATCCGGCCACACCCGAGGGCCACCATTCCTACGCCGGCGGGCTGCTCGAGCACACCGTCGGCGTGGCGACGCTCTGCCGGGAGCTCGCCCAGATCCATCCGCGCCTGCGGGCCGACCTGCTGCTCGCCGCCGCGCTCGTGCACGACGTCGGCCGGACGCGCGAGCTCGGACGGGCGCCCGTCTTCGCCCCGACCGAGGAGGGCCGCCTGCTCGGCCACGTCCATCTCGGCCTGCGGGCTCTCGAGGAACTGGGCGCACCCGCCGAGCTCCTGCACGCGGTCGCCTCCCACCACGACGCGCGCGCGGCTCGAACCGCGGAGGCGGCCGTGCTCTACCACGCGAACCAGCTCGACGCGGTCGCCGCGACCCGGCCCGTACCGGATTGACCGGCGTCGCGCTCGCGCTCGCCGCGAGCCTCTCCTGGGGCCTCGCCGACTTCGGCGGCGGCATCGGCGCGCGGCGCGTGCACCTCGCCTGGGTGCTCGTCGTCTCGCAGGTGGCCGGGCTCGTGCTGGTCGGCGCGATGTGGCTCGCGACGCGGCCGGAGCCGCCCACCGACGTCGAGCTCGCCTGGGGAGCGTTCGGCGGCGTCATGGGCGTGATCGGCCTCGCCTCGTTCTACCGGGCGCTCGCGGTCGGCACGATGGGCATCGTCGGGCCGATCGCGGCGACCGGCGCGATCGTGCCGGTCGCGTACGGGGTCGCCCACGGCGAGCAGCCGTCCTTCCTGCAGGGGGTCGGGATCATGGTCGCGATCGTCGGCGTGGTCGCCGCGTCGCTCGAGCCGGTTCCCCGGGGGGCCGGCCGGAAGCTCTCGGCCGGCGTCGGGCTCGCCCTGCTCGCGGCGCTCGGCTTCGGCTCGTCGGTCCTCGGCCTCAACCGCGTCTCGCAGGCCGGAGTCGTGTGGGGATCGCTGACCCTGCGACTCACGGTCGTTCCCATCGTGTGCATCGCCGCCCTGCTCCTGCGCCCCTCGGCCGATCGCGTGCGCGTCACGCTGCCGCTCCTCGTCGCGGTGGGGCTCTTCGACACGGGAGCGAACCTGCTCTACGGCGCGTCGGCGCGGCACGGGCTGATCAGCGTCGTGTCGGTGCTCGGCTCGCTCTACCCGGTCGTCCTCGTCGTCCTCGCGCGCCTCTTCCTGAAGGAGCGGATCTCCCCGCCTCAGCTCGCCGGCGTGGCGGCCGCGCTCGCCGGCGTCGCGCTCATATCGGCAGGCTAGAGACCCTCTGCTCGATCACCGCGCGCAGCTCCCGCACCTCCTCGAGGCAGAGGCCGGCGGGATCGGGCAGGTTCCAGTCGAGGTAGTCCTTGCCGGGCAGGACCGGGCACGCGTCGCCGCAGCCCATCGTCACGACGAGGTCGGCCCACTCGACATCCTCGCGGGTCAGGGGTTTCGGCGTGCGGCCCGACACGTCGATCCCGACCTCCTCGAGCGCCTCGATGACTGCCTCGTGCAGCTCGGTCGCCGGTTGCGACCCGGCCGACCGCGCCTCGCCGCCACGCCGCTCGTAGAGCGCCTGCGCGATCTGGGAGCGGCCCGCGTTCTCGACGCAGACGAAGAGCGCCTTCATGCCGCTTCCGCTCCGAGCGTATTGCGCAGCTCACGCACGGCGTCGGGCACGAGCCGGTAGTACGCCCACGTGCCGCGGCGGCTCGATTCGACGAGGCCGGCGTCGCGCAGCACCTTGAGGTGATGGGAGATCGTGGGCTGCGAGAGGTCGAAGGCGGCGTTGAGGTCGCACACGCAGCACTCCTCGGTCGAGGCGAGCCGGTTCACGATCGCAACCCGCGTCGGGTCGGCGAGCGCGTGGAAGCGGGCGGCGAGCGTCTCGCTTGCCACCGGATCGAGCGCCTCGGTGCCGGGCCCGCAGCAGAGGATGGGCAGCGTCTTCATCGATCTTCCTCAATATAGTATATCGACGTCGATCGATGAAAGGAGGCGTGCCATGCGCGGCCAGTGTTGCGAAGACTGCTGCGGCGGCGGCGGCGACTGCTGCTAGCCCAACCGTGTCGGCGGGGGCGTACGACCCCGCCGGCGCCCTGGGCCTAGACGTTGAACCGCACGTTGAGCACGTCGCCGTCCTCGACGACGTACGTCTTGCTCTCGAGACGCTGCTTGCCGGCGCGCGCCGCCTCCGCGTGGCCGCCGGCCTCGACGAGGTCGTCCCAGCGCACAATCTCGCAGCGGATGAAACCGCGCGCGATGTCCGAGTGGATCGTCTCGGCCGCGTCGAGCGCCGTCTCGCCGCGCCTGAGTGTCCAGGCCCGCGTCTCCTTGTCGCCCGCGGTGAAGAACGTGATCAGGTCGAGGGTCTCGGCCAGCCGCCGCACCACCTCGCCGAGCGCCGACTCGCCGCCGCCGCGGAACTCCCCCGCCTCCTCGGGCGAGAGGTCCACGAGCTCCGCCTCGAGCTGGAGATCGACCCCGTCGGCTCCGTTCACGAGCTCGAGCAGCGGCTTGGTCGTGAGCGGGTCGAGCTCAGGCGGCAGCTCGCCTTCCCACTCCCCGAGCGTGTGACCGGCGTCGAGGTGCGCGAGCAGGCGCTCGAGCTCCCCCACCTCCGCCCTGAGCCGCGCCTCACCCGACTTCGCCTGCTTCGAGACCCGTTCAAGGCGGCGCTCGACGTGGTCGCGGTCGGCGACGAGGAGCTCGAGCTTCAGCGTCTCGAGGTCGTCGGCGGGGACGCGCGTGCCCGAGAAGCCGTCGAGGACGACGAGCAGCGCGTCGACCTGCCGCAGGTTGCCGAGCAGCTGCGGCCCCGTCCCCGGCACGTCCACGACGCGGACGGCCGCCGGAGTCACCTTGCGCGCGTCGACCACCTGCGCGACCGCGTCGAGCCGCTCGTCGGGAATCTGCGCCATCCCGACGTGCTCCTTGCCGGAGCCGTGCGTCTCCGCGCGCGTCAGCGCACGGAACAGCGTCGTCTTGCCCGAGCTCGGCAGCCCGACGATCCCGACCTCCAGCGCCACGCGCTGAGGCTACGTGGACTCGGGAACCTCCTGCCGCTGGACCTGCTTCTGCAGCGAGAC
>JBJMKE010000014.1:0-20656 GCA_045806005.1 Gaiellaceae bacterium | reverse complement strand
CGGGTAATCGGCGGTGAGGCCGGGGTCGGGACGCCTTGCATTCCTTGCGGTCGCCGGACTCGTCGCGGCGACGGTCCTGGTGTCGGTGATGTCGATCGCGCCGGCGGCAGGCGGATCCGCGTCGGCGCGCGACCTCACGCCATACGGCGGGCTGGCCACCTGGCTCGACATCTACGCGAACAAGGCTGCCTGGCGCGAGCCCGGGCGGGAGGTGGCGGCGATGGCCCGGGACGGAGCCCGGACGCTGTTCCTGCAGACCGGCAACTACCGGCAGAGCGTCGACGTGGTGCGGCGGCGGGCACAGGGACGCTATCTCGAAGCCGCCCACGCGGCCGGGTTGCGCGTCGTCGCGTGGTACCTCCCCTCGTTCGCCAACCTCGGCCGGGACGAGCGGCGGGCGCTGGCGGCAATTCGCTTCCAGAGCCCGAACGGCGAACACTTCGACGGCTTCGCGCTCGACATCGAGGCGACCGTGGTCAGAGGGATAGGGGTGCGCAACCGGCGCCTGCTCGACCTCTCCGCGCGGCTCCGGTCGGCCGTCGGGCCCGGGTATGCGCTGGGGGCGATCACGCCCTCCCCGATCGGGATGTCGCCCTCCTACTGGCCGCGGATTCCGTACCGAGGCCTCGCCCGCTCCTACGACGTGTTCCTGCCGATGGCCTACTCGACCTTCCGCGGGTTGCGAGGCAGCCGGGCCACGCTTGCGTACCTCTCCGCCACGGTCGCGGCCGTCCGCGCCGCCAGCGGCAACCCGAACCTCCCCATCCACCTCATCGGCGGGCTCAGCGGAGGGATGGGAAGCGCGGAAACCGCCGGGTTCATGCGTGCCGTCGCAGCCTGCACTCCGCTCGGCTACAGCCTGTACGCATTCCCCAGCACGCACCGGAGCGCCTGGACGACGCTCACGGCGTCACTCCCGACGCCTGCCGCCGTTGACCGATCCTGCACCTGAGCAGCGACCAGCCCCACACCAGCGGATGCCGGCGCGAGGGACGAGGCCGCGGCGATGTGGCCTCCGCCGCTCGGAGCTGGTTCCACAGCTCCTGCTTCTGTAGCGCCACCGAGACACGCTCGGCGTGGTCGATCGCTCAGCTGTTGAAGGTGGCGATGGAGACTCTCGGCATGGCGACAAGCGTACGCCTCCGTCCGGCTCGAAGGAGAGACTGACACCGTGTGCTGCCTCCTGCTCGCGCTGTTCGCGCTCGGGCCACGATTCGTGCTCGCGGTCGAATGGATCTTCGGCCACCGCATCCAGACCGTCTTCGCCCACTGGTGGTGGCCGCTCCTCGGCCTCATCTTCCTGCCGTGGACGACCCTGATGTACACGATCGTCTGGAGTGCCGGCGGGGTGCACGGCGCGAACTGGATCGCCGTTGCGCTCGGTGCCTTCCTCGACCTGATCTCCCATACGGGCCGGCAGGCGCAGAAGATGTACGGGCGGCGAAGCGCCGCCTACTAGCGTCGGCCGCGGACCCGCCCTAGAGCGTGTCGAAGACCGGATAGCGCGCGTCGCCTTCGAGGCACGCCGCCGCGAAAAGCGCCGTCCCCACGTCGCCGGTGAAGAGGGAGTAGCGCCGGCGGCCGTTCGCGGCAGCCATCCGCTCCGCCTGGAGCAGGGCGTGGACCGCGAAGCGCCGTGCGCGCTCGAGCCACCGCTCGTCACCCGTGCGGGCGAAGGCCTTGAGCAGCGCGAAGCCGTTGCCCGAGGTTCCGTGGCAGATGCCGTGGCCTTTCTCCTCGCGGTGGGCACCTGCCCGCCAGATCAGCTCGGCGCCCGCGAGCACCAGGTCCTCGCCGAGGTAGTCCCACGCGCCGGCGACGATGCCGGGCGCGCCGGTGCACCACTGCAGGCAGACCGCGCCGTCGCGCGGCCGGACGAGCGGCCGGCCCGTGGCGCCCGGCCAGTTGGCGAGCCCGTCCTCGACTACCGCGTGCTCGGCGAGCACTGCGGCCGTCTCGTGGACCAGCGTGCCGTCGGGCTCGACGCGGAGCAGCGCGAGCGTGTTCCCGGCCGCCCCGTGCACCGTGCCGAGACCGCGGTAGTCGTCATCCTGCCGCCAGAGCCCGTCCTCGCCGCGGCGGGAGCGTAGAGCCACCGCCGCCTGCGACGCCGCCTCGCGCCAGCGTTCGTCTCCCGCCCACTCGTGCATCGCGAGGGCCGCGAGCAGCATTCCCGGGATGCCCCACATCACGTCGTCGGTCGGGTTCGCGTTCGTGCGCACGAGCGCGAGGAGCTCGTCGGCGAGCAGCGGGTCCGGTGCGAGCCGGGAGGCGACGAGCAGCGGCCCGGTCTCACCGCGGAACAGTGAGGCCGGCTCGTAGTGCTCGTCCCAGGTGGAGTCGGGCTCGGCGCGGGAGAGCTCGAGCGTGCGGACGGCCGCGGCGGCGAGATCGAGCGAGCTCTCGGCATGGCCGCGGCGGCCCAGCGTGTCGAGCGCCCAGATCACGCCCGCGGCGCCGACATAGAGGTTCTTCAGCGGCAGCGCCGCCCCCCAGCCGTCCCACTCTTCGGCGGGCCAGAGCGTCTCCGGCTCGAAGGCGGCGTCGGCGTCCGCCACGATGGCGGCGATCGCAGCTTCCACCCGCGCCGGGTCCCACGACTCGTCGGTCAGCGGCTCGAACTGCGCCGGGTCGTACAGCACCGGACTAGCGGAGGCCGCCGCGCTCGAAGTGGGCCCGGAAGAAGTTCTCGCTGCCCGCGGTCGCCATCGCGGCCGAGGCGCTGATCTCGAGCGCGAGGGCCGTCGCGGCCACGAGCTGCGCGAGGCGATAGACCTTCCCCGGCCCGGCGCAGCCCATCAGCTCGAGCCAGCGCCTGGGATCGGGCAGCGTCGTGCCGCCGCCGACCGTCCCCACCTCGATCCCAGGGAAGCGGATCGAGGTGTGGAGGCCTCCCTCGACACGCTGCTCCGTCCCGTGCGCCATCGAGCTCGTCGCGACGAGCCCGAGATCCTGGCCGGTCGCCGCGAAGACCGCCGCGATTGCGGACGCGGGCGTGAACGCGACCGACTGCATGCCCGACGCGACGGCGCCATGTGTCCCGGCCCAGGCGAGCTCCTCGAGGTCGGTGAGCTTCGTCCGCAGCACCCGCTCGATCGCCGCCTCGGTCAGCGTCGTCTCGGCGATCACCGTCTTGCCGTGCCCCTGCTGGAAGTACTCGAAGGACGGCTTCTTGTCGCCGCCCATGTTCGCCTCGAGGATCGTCCGCTCGACCGGCACGGGCGCCTGCGGCAGCACGTAGGCCATGTTCAGCGCATACGCGTTGCGGGTCATCATGTTCGCGCCGAAGGCGTCGCCGGTCGTGAAGCGCCAGAGGACGTGGCACATCGGCCCCACGACGTGCGTCTTCGCCTCGCGCAGGACGGCGTACCGCGACAGCTCCGGGTTGTCGGACTCTCGGAGGAACTCGCGCATCGCCGGCACCTGCTCCTCGACCCAGCGAGCGAGGATCAGCGCGTCGCCGCTGCTTTTGCAGACGAAGCAAGATGCTCGGGTGATTCTGTCGGAGATCACGTACGTTCGGCAGCCGCCCGACTCGGCGATCGCCTTTGCGCCTCGCTGCACCGAGGCCGTCAGGCCGCCCTCGGTGTGCGCGAGCGGGACGACGACCTCCTCGTCGCTGCGGCCCGTCTCGACGACCTCGCCGTCCTCCGACAACTCGTATTCGCCGAGCGCGACCGCCAGCTGCGCGACCGAGACCGGGATCGCGACGAAGCCGGTCACCGACTCCGCGGCCTTCGCATACGGCTGGACGTCGGCCTCCGGCAGGCCGAGCATCTGCTGGCGCGCAGCGACCGACCCGGGGTCGTTCTTCCGAGGGAGGCGTGGCACCGGCCTATTCTCACGGACGTGACCGAGCAGGAGGAGTGGGAGGCGGTTCGCGCGGCCCTGCGCGACGCCGGCATCGACCCCACCGACCTCGCACGCTTCGTCAACTCGCCGAACCCCGCAATTCGCGGCCTCGAGCCGTCGACGTTCGACTCGCGGCGGGCGTACCCCGTGCTCGTCGAGTGGCTGCCGCGCGTCCACTCGAGGCCGGTGGTCGACACGCTCGCGTCGCGGATCCGCGAGAGCGGCAAGCGGAGCGACTCGGCGCGGTCGCTGATTGCGAAGTACCGCGAGCGCCCGAGCTGGCAGCTCGGGGACGCGATTGCGCGCACGATGACCCCTGCGGAGCACGCCGACGTCGTCCGGCTCTCTGCCGACGCGAGCGCGGGCGACGAGCGGCAGATGCTCGTTTACGCCCTGTGGCGGATCAAGACGGACGAGGCGAGGTCCCTGATCCGTGATCTGGTGCGGGATCCCACGGTGGTCAAGCACGCGATGCACTCGGCGCGGCGTGCGTTCGGCAACGAGGAAGCCAGGCGGCTGATCGAGCCGCTCCAGGACGATCCGGAGGTGGGCGACGTCGCTCGCCACGTCCTCAAGCGGATCGATCGGGCGCGGGGGTAGGCTCGGATGCCGATGGCCGCGACCCTCATCGACGGCAAGGCACTCGGCGCGAAGGTGCGGGAGGAGGTGGCCGCGTCCGTCGCCGAGCTCGGCCATGTAGGCCTCGCCACCGTCCTCGTCGGCGACGACCCCGCCTCGCACATCTACATCGACCTCAAGCAGAAGGCGGCGGAGAAGGCGGGGATGGAGGCGCGCGACCTCAAGCTGCCGGCCGACACGTCGGAGGAAGACCTGCTGGCGACGATCGCCGAGGTCAACGCTGACGACGGCGTCGACGGCCTGCTCGTCCAGCTGCCCCTGCCTGATCACATCGACGAGAACCGCATCATCGAGGCGATCGCGCCCGAGAAGGACGTGGACGGGATCCACCCGATCAACGCGGGCCGGCTCTATCTCGGCCGGCCGGCGCTCGTGCCCGGCACGCCGCTCGGGATTATGCGCATGCTCGACGAGTACGCGATCCCGCTCGAGGGAGCGCGCGCAGTCGTCGTCGGACGCTCCGCCATCGTCGGGAAGCCGATGGCGCACCTCCTGCTCCAGCGCAACGCGACGGTGACCATCTGCCACTCGCGTACCCAGGACCTGCAGCGGCACACGCTCGACGCCGACGTCCTGGTCGCCGCGGTGGGGCGAACGCATCTGATCTCCCCCGACATGGTCAAAGCCGGCGCGACCGTGATCGACGTCGGAATGAACCGCGAGGAGGGCAGCCGCAAGGTGCTCGGCGACGTCGATCCCGGTGCGCTGGAGGAGGCGGCGTACCTGACGCCCGTGCCCGGCGGCGTGGGGCCGATGACGATCGCCATGGTGCTCCAGAACGCCGTTACGGCAGCGCGATTGCGCCGTGCCGGCGCTATTGCACCAGCGGGAAACTGAGCTAAACTCCGGCCTGTTTCAGCAAAGGTCGGCGGCTCGGTGCCCGGGCCGTCGTTTTTCTGCAAGGAGGAAGGGTTGGCTGAGGGCACCGTAAAGTGGTTCTCGAACGAGAAGGGCTACGGCTTCATCGAGCGCGAAGGCGGCGATGACGTCTTCGTCCACTTCTCCGCGATCACGATGGACGGCTACAAGTCGCTGACCGAAGGCCAGCGCGTGTCGTTCGAAGTCGTTCAGGGCGACAAGGGCGCGCAGGCCGCCAACGTCCAGGCGATCTAGGGAACCTGTCGGACCTACGTGTGGAGGGCCCCGGCAGGGGCCCTCTTCCTTTTGGGAGGATCGAGCGAATGGCCATAAATCGCGAACAGCTACTCCACGTGGCGCGCCTCGCCCGGCTCGAGCTGCGCGACGACGAGCTCGGGCGGCTCGAGCCGCAGCTGAACGACATCCTCGCGGCCGTCTCGAAGGTCTCCGAGCTCGATCTTTCGGACGTGCCTCCAACCTCGCATCCGCTCGAGGTCGTCAACGTCTGGGAGGAGGACGAGCCGAGGCCGTGCCTCTCCGCCGAGGAGGCGCTCGCGAACGCGCCGGAGCGCGAGGGCGACTTCTTCAAGGTTCCGCCCGGGGGCGCCGCGTGATCGACACCCTGCGTCTGACCGCCGAGGAGGCGTGGCGGCTCGTCGACGCCGGCGAGATCTCCGGCGCCGAGCTCTTCGCCGCCTACCGCGCGGCGATCGACGCGCGCGACGAGGAGCTCCACTGCTTTCTCCACGTCTGTGACGACCCCGGCGGAGACGGCCTCCCGATCGCGCTCAAGGACGTGATCGGGACGAAGGGGATCCCGACCACGGCCGGCTCGAAGATCCTCGAGGGCTACCTGCCCGTCTACGACTCCACGGTCGTCGAGCGGCTCAAGTCGCACGGCTTCCGCATCCTCGGCAAGACGAACACCGACGAGTTCGCGATGGGCTCCTCGACCGAGAACTCCGCCTTCGGCCCCTCGCACAATCCGTGGGATCCCTCGCGCGTGCCGGGCGGCTCGGGGGGCGGCTCTGCGGCGGCGGTCAGCGCCGGGCTCGCTCCGTGGGCGCTCGGCTCCGACACCGGCGGCTCGATCAAGCAGCCGTCGGCGCTCTGCGGCAACGTCGGCCTGCGGCCGACCTACGGCACGGTCTCGCGCTACGGGATCGTCGCGTTCGCCTCCAGTCTCGACCAGGTCGGCCCGGTCGCGCGCACCGTCCGCGACTGCGCGTTCCTCTACTCGATCATCGCCGGCCGCGACCCGAGCGATTCGACGACCGTGGAGCTGGCGCAGCCGGTCGAGCTGCCCGAGGGAGCCGATCTGAAGGGGGTGCGGATCGGGGTCCCGCAGGAGCTGAACGAGGCCGAGGGCATCGAGCCGGGCGTGACGGCCGCGGTGCAGGCGGCGGTCGCGAAGCTCGAGGAGCTCGGGGCAGAGGTGGGGGAGTGCTCGCTGCCGCTCTCCGTCGAGTACGGGATGGCGTGCTACTACCTGATCGCCCCGGCCGAGGCCTCCTCGAACCTCGCCCGCTACGACGGTGTCCGCTACGGCTACCGCGCCGCCGCCGACGAGCGGCTCGAGATGTACGAGCGGACGCGCGACGAGGGCTTCGGCGACGAGCCGAAGCGGCGGATCATGGTCGGGACGTACGCGCTCTCGGCCGGCTACTACGAGGCGTACTACGGCCAGGCGCAGAAGGTGCGGACGGTGATCAAGCGCGAGCACGACGCGCTGTTCGAGACCTTCGACGCGCTCGTCTCCCCAACCTCGCCGACGGTCGCGTTCCCGCTCGGCGCGCGCACCGCCGACCCGCTCGCGATGTACCTCAGCGACCTGCTCACGATCCCCTCGTGCATGGCGGGCCTGCCCGGCCTCAGCATCCCGTGCGGACTCTCGGAGGGGCTACCGGTGGGCCTGCAGCTCGTGGGGCGGCAGTTCGCCGAGAACGCGCTCTTCAGGATCGGCCACGCGCTCGAGCAGGCGCTCGGCTTCGATCCCGTCCCGGAGCGGCTGCGGTGACGATGCGCTTCGAGGACCCCGCCGCCGAGTTCGTGGTCGCGGCGGAGCGCGTCTTCGGCAGGCACCCGCGCGTGCTCGACGGCTCGCGAGCCGTGCTCGTCGGCGACGTGAAGCTCCAGCTCGAGGCGGGCGAGCGCGAGCTGTGGCTGATCGAGACCCATGGCCCGCTCGAGCACCGGGTCGGGATGGTCGAGGTGCGCGAGGACGTCGAGGCCGCGCTGCGCGAGGCAAAGGAGAAGCTCGATGAGCGCGCCTGAATGGGAGCTCGTGTGCGGGCTGGAGGTGCACGTGCATCTCAAGACCCGGACGAAGATGTTCTGCCGCTGCGCCCTCGAGTACGGCGCAGCGGAGAACACGCACACCTGCCCGGTTTGTCTCGCTCATCCCGGCGCGCTGCCCGTCCCGAACGCGCGCGCGATCGAGATGACCATCCTGCTCGGCCTCGCGCTCGACTGCGAGATCGCGGAGCACGCCGTCTTCGCGCGCAAGAACTACTTCTATCCCGACCTCCCGAAGGGCTACCAGATCAGCCAGTACGAGGCGCCTCTCTGCGGGCCCGGCACCCTCGCGCTGCCGACCGCCGACGGCGAGCGCGAGATCGGGATCGTCCGGGCGCACCTGGAGGAGGACGCCGCGAAGACCGTCCACGCCGGCGGCGCCACCGGGCGGTCGGTCGGCGCCGACTACAGCCTCGTCGACTTCAACCGCGGCGGCACGCCGCTGCTGGAGATCGTCTCCGCCCCCGATCTCCGCTCGGCGGACGAGGCGATGTGGTTCCTTCGCCTGCTCCGCCAGACGATCGTCGAGCTCGGCATCTCGGACGCGAGGATGGAGGAGGGAACGCTGCGGGCGGACGTCAACGTCTCGGTGCGCCGAGCCGGCGAGGAAGGCTTCCGGCCGCGCTGGGAGATCAAGAACATGAACTCGTTCAACTTCGTCGGGCGGGCGATCGAGGCGGCGTGCCGCCAACAGGTCGAGGCCCACGAGGCTGGAGAGGTGGTCGTGCAGTCGACCTACGACTACGACCCGGACACCGACCGGCTGACCGTGCACCGCTCGAAGGAGGAGGCGGACGACTACCGCTACTTCCCGGAGCCCGACCTCGTGCCGGTCGAGCCGCCGGCGGAGCTCGTCGAGCGCCTGCGCGGCGAGGTTCCCGAGCGGCCGGGCGACCGGATCCGGCGCTACAAGCAGGAGCTGGACTTCGAGCGGGGGGTCGAGCTCCTCCTGAAAGGCAACGAGCGCAAGGCCTCGCTGCTCGCAGAAGCGGGGCTGCCGCTCGCGGAGGCGGCGGCGATCGCGATGAACCGCGGCGACTTCCTGCCCGAGAACGCCGCCGCGCTCGCGCGCATCGTGCAGGCGAACGTCACGCGCGAAGCGCTCGACGAGGCGTTCACGGCGGCGCAGGACTCTCCGATCGAGGCCGAGCACTACCTCTCCCGCACTGCGCTCGGCGACGAGGACGAGCTGGCGCCGATCATCGACGCGGTCCTCGCCGCGCACCCCGACCAGGTCGAGACCTACCGCGGCGGCAAGGAGGGCGTGCTCGGCTTCTTCGTCGGTCTGGTCATGCGCGAGACGCAGGGGAAGGCCGACGCGAAGGTCGTCAGTCGACTCCTAGCGGAACGACTTCGGCGCGAATAGGCGGCTCGCGCCGGGTGGCGAGGTATCCGGCCGACGCGATCACGACCACCGCCATCGAGACGAGCAGGACGCGGTAGTCGACCACCGTGGACAGCGCGGCGCCGGTCGCGATGGACGTCGTCTGCGCAACCGAGAGCGAGACGTCGACTGCAGCCGAGACGCGTCCCTGGATCGCGAGCGGCGTCCGCGTCTGGAGCGCCGTGTTGAAGGCGACGATCGCCCACACGATCCCGATCCCGGCGAGGATGAAGCCGACCGTCACCACCGCCAGGGAAGGGATGGTGAGCAGGAACGCACACATGCCGAACAGCCCGAGCCCGATCCCCACGGTGCGCACCTCGCCGAGGCGGCGCAGGAGCGCGGCGGCAGTGATCCCACCCGCGATCGAGCCGACGCCCTGCAGGGTGCCGAGCACCCCGAAGAAGGACGCCGGCTTGCCCAGGTGCTCGATGACCGTGAAGATCAGCGTCTCGGTGAAGCCGACGGTGAGCAAGGCGGTCGTCGTCCCGATCGTGAGCTGGCGCAACGGGAGCGTGCGCCAGACGTGCCCGACTCCCTTCGTCACCTCCTGCAGGAAGTGGTGGTCGCCCCACTCCGGCTTCTCCTCCGCCACGCGCATCCGCGACATGAAGAACGCCGAGCCGGCGAAGGTCGCCGCGTCGAGTACTGCCACCACGCCGCCCCCGACGGCGGCGTAGAGCCCGGCGCCGGCGAGCGGCGCCACGATCCGCAGCCCCTGGCGCACGGACGAGAGGGCGCCGTTGGCCTCGCCGAGCAGGTCCTCGGGCAGCATCACGCGAAGCAGTGCGGCCTGGGCCGGGTAGAAGACCGTGCCGACGACTCCGTACAGAAGCGCGACGAGGTAGATGATCCAGACGTCGCCGGCGTTGTGGACGAAGAGCAGCGAGAGGACCGAGATGCCGAGGACGCAGTCGGAGAGGATCATCAGCGGCCTGCGGCGGAAACGGTCGGCGAGCAGGCCGCCCAGCGGCCCGGCGAGGTTGCCGAGCGCGAGGACGAAGAACGTGAGCCCGGCCTGGGCGCTCGAGCCCGTGAGGCTCTTCACCCAGATCGCCATCACGAACCACATCGCCCAGTCCCCGAAGGAGGACAGGGTCTGCCCGGCCACGAGCAGGCGTGCGTCGCGGTAGGCGAGGAGCCGGCGCATCAGGCGAGCTCGGGCTCCCGAGCCAGGTAGCGGAGCGTGATGATCGCGGCGTAGGTCATGGCGAGCAGCTGGCCTGCAGCCGCGACTGCGACGACGTGCCGTGAGCCGTAGGCCGCGAACGCGGGCGCGGCGAGCGCGAGAGCTAGCGGGGTCCCGAGCACCGAGGCAGTGAACGTAGCCGTCAGCGCCTTCGCCCTGACGGCGACCGGCGGTCGCAGCGTGATGAAGGCGTGCAGGGTCGGGTTGACGAGGCCGTTCGCGACTCCGGACAGCGCCATCGCGGCCGCGACGGCAGCCGCAGGAACGGGAGCGACGAGTACCCAGAGGGCCGCCGCCTGCACGAGCACAAGCGGCGGAGCCTGGCGGAGCCCGCCGATGCGGTCGCTGCGGTACGCGGCGACGTTTCCGGCCACCGCGCCGATGCCCCAGGCGGCGATGAATGCGCCGGCCAGGCGCGGATCGGCGCCGTAGTGGGCGACGACGAGCACGGGGATCGCGACGAAGAGGACGGAGAACGACGCATCGCCGACCACGATCGCGGTCGTCCACCCGCGCATCAGCGGATCGCCGAGGAGGTAGCGGACGCCTGCGAGGAGACCGCCGCGGTCTTCTGTGTCTTCCTCGTCGACGGCGCCGCTGACCGGCACGAACAGCGTCACCAGCATGAACGCGAGGACGTAGCTCGCCGCATCGATGAGGAGCACCGTTGGGGCCCCGACGGCGGCGATGAGGACGCCGGCGAGCGCGGGGCCGAGGAGCATGGTGATCCGCGTTGCGCCCTGGAGCAGGGCGTTGGCCCGCTCGACCGACGTCTCCTCCTGGTCGAGGATCTCCGCGACGACGACCCGCTGCGCGGCGCCGTACGGCGTGCCCGCGGCGCCGAGCGCGAAGGCGAGGACGACCAGGATCGGCACGGTCAGGTCGCCGCTCCAGTGGAGCACCGGCACGAGCAGCATCAGCGGGGCGCGGACGGCGTCGCAGAGGCGCATCGTCCGCTGCGGGCCGAGGCGCTCCAGCAGCGTGCCGCTCGGGATCCCGAACAGCGCGTAGCCTGCAGCCTCCGCCGCGACCACGAACGCCATCTGCTTCGAGCCCGTGGTGACGAGGACGAACCACGGCAGGGCCAGCCAGGTCATCTGCGAGCCGGTGGTCGAGAGGACCTCCGCGGCGAGGAGCGCCGCGATGGGCCGGCTGCGCAGGACCGGGGCCCGAGCCGCGATCGCCTCGCCAGGCATCAGGCAGCGCGGAAGACGCGGACGTCGCCGCTGACGGTGCGGCCGCGGAGGACGACGGTGGGCGCGGCGACGGCCTCGCCTGCGGGCGGCGGCTCGGTCGCGAGCGGCACCTCGGAGGAGAGGTCGCCCGAGGTCGAGCCGGCGTCGACGTCGAGCAGCGACCCGGCGGCGATCCCGATCTCGATGTCGCCGGACACGCTCGAGAAGCGGACGTCGCCGGCCGTGACGGCTTCCACGCGGATGTCGCCCGACACCGACTTCGTGTCGACCGAGCCGGCGACCGCGCGGGCCTGGATGTCGCCGGACACGCACTGGACGGACAGGTCGCCGTCGACGCGCTCGAGCCCGACGTCTCCGCTGACGGTCTTCACCGTCGCGTCGCCGGCTACTTCTCCGCGCAGGTGGAGATCGCCGGAGGCGGAGTTGAGCTCGAGCGCGCCGAAATGCCCGGCGAGCTGGGTGTCCGCCGAAGCCGTCTTGACCTTGACGGACCCGCCGTGCGGCACCCGGGCCTCGACACGCAGGCCCTCGCTGCCGAACACGAGGCCGCCGATCGAGAAGCCGGAGCCGGAGAACGAGATGCCGAACTTGCTCTTGTCGTGCATGGCGACGGTGACTCGGCCGCCGTCGTGGCGAACCTCGACGGCCTCGAGCAGCCGCTCGTCACCGCTCACGACCAGGGACGTCTCTTCACCCTCGACCGTCTCGACGTCGATGTCTCCGCTCGGGATCGAGACCTCGAGCGCGGCGGGGAGGGGGGTGTGGAAGGTGTGCTCGAGCATGCTCAGGCCTCCCGGCGCGCCTCCGCGCGCTTGACGCGGATCCGGATCTCGTTGGACTGGGGGAGGGGGCGCCGGTCCGGGCGTGGGCGCTCGGGCTTGTCGTAGTAGTCGGGGAGAAGGTGGTCCGGGTACATGGCTGCTCCTTTCAGCTGCGGCCGTAGCCGGTGAGGCGGTTGCGGCTGCCGGACGACATGGAACGGCGCGGCTCGAGGGCGCGTTGGAGCGCCTGGACGAGCCACGTGTTGACGGACGCGCCCTCGCGGCTCGCGGCCGACTCGACGCGCTGCTTGAGGCTCTCCGGGAGCCGGAGCGTGATCCGGGCCGAGAACGCCTCGTCGACGTGCTCCGGGACACTGCCGTCCTCGCGGACGAGCACGAGCTCCGGGTCGCGCCCTGCGATCCGTACTTCGACATGGGCCTCGTCGAGCTGCGCGTTGAGCTCGAGCGCCGCCTCGGCGAGGACGTCCTGGATCTGCCGGCCCAGAGAGGCCTCGAGCGCCACCGAGAGGATGTCCGCCGCGCGCGACGTCGACTCGTCGCCGAGGGCGGCGACACGCACGAGGTCCTCCCGAAGCGCCTGGATGTGACCGTCGATCTGCATGGCTGCACTATGACATCACACTGATGTCATTGTCAAGTCGAATTGACACCAAACTGACGACGGCCCGCCGAGGCGGGCCGTCGAAGCGCATGGTTATGCGAGATCTACGCTAATACACGCCGCAGTAGCGGGCCGTGTTCGGCCACGGCGAGAAGCCGCGCGCGTGCGCCGCGCGAACGGCGACCCAGATCTGCTCGAGCGGGCTCCAGTGGTCGGCCGTCCCCTTGTGGCGGAGGAGCCAGCCGCCGTACGTCGCCTGGAAGCCGAGATCCATCTGCAGCCCGCCCCAGTACGGGCCGCCGGAATCCGACCAGCTGCCCTCGTAGTGGTGGATGCAGTTCCAGGTCTGGAGATGCGGCGGGTGGGTTGCCCGCCACCAGGCCGCGCGCTCCCGGTGCCGCCAGGCCCTCGCCAGCAGGCGGAGCCGCTGCACGGAGTGCGCGGCCGGCACGCGCGCGGAGCCCACCGGGCGTCCGTGCACCACCGACAGCCAGCGGCGCGTGCCGGCGTGGAAGCGCCGGATATGGCGGCTCCAGTACGCAGCCGCCCGCGCCTCGGTCCGTCGCGCCGAGTCGGATTTCGTCGTCACAGCCGTCGTGGCGGAGGTCGTGGTCGTCCCGTTGGTCGTGTCACCGGCGCCGCCGGATTTCCCGGCGGCTGCCGCCGCAGTGGTCATGCCTACGAACGCGAGCAGGAGCCCGCAGGCGAGGATGGAGCGCCGCAATGCTTACCCCCTCGTGGTCGATTGCAAGTCGGAGGCCGAGCGGGCGGGAATACGCCCATGGCGAGCACCGCTCGGCGCGGCTTATGCGATCGTTGCGCCGAGGGTAGCTACAGGAAGCACGTTAGTGCGCCGGTAAGGCAACGCTTGTGACACAAGAGGGTTAATTCAGCGGGGCGCGAAACGCGGCCGTTGCAGGGCGGAAACCCGCGCCGGAGCGACGAATCCGGCATACAGCAGGGCCACTCCGACCGCGATTCCGATCGAGCTGCCCGCGGCGCCGAGGCCCGCGAGCCCGCTGCCGAGAGCGGCCGCGGCGATGCCGGCGACGATCAGTCCGTTTCCGAGCGGCCGCCGGCGGAAGGAGCGGAGCGCCACCACGACCACGGCAAGCGTGCCGAGCACGTTCGCGACGATCGCGAGCAGCCGCGCGGGGAGGAACTGGAGGTGATCCTGCGCCGCCGGGATCCCGTGGGCGGCGAACGCCCCGTGCACCGGGACCGCCAGCGCGACCCCGACGGCGAGGCCCGTGTAGACGAGGGCGACCGGGCCTGCCCGGCGGCGCCCGGCGAGGAGCAGCGAGCCGGCGCCGAGCAGCGGCGCCGTGAGCAGCGCGCCCGCGGCGTAGTAGACGCGGAAGGCCCGCTCGTCCCAGCCGGCTGCCTCGCCCCAGGCGATCGCGGCCGCCGCCACCGCGTAGGCGCCGAGCCCTGCCGCCCAGGCCAGCAACTCCGGCCGCCGGCTGCTCCTGTACCGCCCCGCCAGCAGGCCGGCAAGCCGGAATGCAAGCAGCGCCGCCGCGAAAGCGAGGAGCGCGTCCATGCTCAGTAGAGTAGGCACATGGCCGACGACGCCACGTTCAGGCGTGACCTCGGTGCGCTCGTCCGCCAACTGCTCGAGGAGTCTCACCGCGAGGAGAACTCCGTCGCCGCGCTACTGCGCGCGCACCTCGGCACCGAGACGACCGACTTGCAGGTGCACACCGAGGAGCTCTCCGACTTCGAGCTGCCCAACTTCCAGCTCGGGCTCGAAGCGGTACTGGGGCGGCCGGGCTACGAGCGCCGCATCATCGGGATAGGGAGCCGGCATTTCGGCGGCGCCGGGCTCGGCGACTTCCTGACGAACGAGAACTACCCGGTGGGGCCGCCGGATTACGTGAACGCCGAGATCGGGCCGGACCGGACGCTGCCTTGCCTGGCCACGGGCATCGTCCTCGTCGGCTCGGCGGACGGACCGCTCTGCGTCTTCGTCGGACGCGGCGAGATGCACGGGCCGTTCCAGGGCCGCCTGATCGTCCAGGCGGCAGGTTGCGAACCCGAGGCTGCGCGGCGCTTCCTCGTCGAGCTGCGGCAGCTGATGGACGAGCGGGACGTCTTCCGCGGCCAGCTCATCAGCGTCGAGGTGACGCGGGACGGGGCGCGGAAGGTCGTCTTCCTCGAGCGACCGGAGATGGACGCGTCGGAGCTCGTCCTGCCCGACGGCTTGCTCGACCGCGTCGTCCGGCACGTTGTCGGCCCGACCCGAAACCGGGAGATGCTGCGTGCGTCCGGTCGCCACCTCGCCCGTGGGCTCTTGCTCTGGGGGCCGCCCGGGACGGGCAAGACGCACACCGTCCGCTACCTGACGGGGCTTCTCACCGACGCGACCGTCGTCGTCCTCTCCGGGCCGAGCCTCGCGCTCGTCGGCGCCTTCGGCAACCTCGCACGGCGGCTCGCCCCGGCGGTCGTCGTGCTCGAGGACGTGGACCTGGTCGCGCAGGAGCGGACGTTCGGCCCCTTCGGCTCGAGTCCCGTCCTGTTCGAGCTGATGAACGAGATGAGCGGTCTCGGCGAGGACGCCGACGTGGCGTTCGTCCTCACCACGAATCGCCCCGATGCGCTCGAGCCGGCGCTGGCGGCGCGGCCGGGACGCGTCGACCTCGCGCTGGAGATCCCGCTGCCCGCAGAGCGCGAGCGGCGGCGGCTGCTCGAGCTCTACGGCCGTGGCCTCGGCTTGCAGAAAGACGTGCTCGACGAGGCGGTGGCACGCACGGAGGGCGCAACGGCCTCGTTCTTCCGCGAGCTGCTGCGGAAGGCGGCCCTGGCAGCAGCCGAGAACGGACGCTCGGAGGTCTCGGCCGAGGATGTCCGGGGAGCGTTGGACGAGCTCCTCGAGGAGACGGCGAGGCTGACGCGCGTCCTGCTCGGCAGCGAGGCGCCCGGGGAGGGGCCCTCTCCGCAACCGCACGACTGGATGCAGGGGTTCGCCGGCGGAGGCTTCACGCACGTCGTCGCCGGCGACACCTCCGGCTAACCTCGACCCATGGCGAAGAAGTACCTGTTCACGCCGGGTCCGACCCCGGTGCCGCCCGAGGTGCTCGCGGCCGTCGGCACGCCGGTGGTTCACCACCGCAGCCCGGATTTCCTCCCTGTCTACGAGCGCGTCCTCACGCGTCTGCGCGAGGTCTGCCGGACGGAGAGCGACGTCCTCCTCTTCGGCGCCTCCGGCACCGGGGCCTTCGAGTCTGCCGTGGCGAACCTCGTCGCGCCGGGCGACCCGCACCTCGTTGTCTCGGCCGGGAACTTCGGCGAGCGCTGGGTGTCGATGCTCACCGCGTACGGGGCGGAGGTCGACGTGCTCCGCTACGCGTGGGGGGAGACACCGGACGCGGACGATCTCCGGGCGCGCCTGGGCGAGCGGCAGGCGAAGGCCGTCTGGCTCGTCCAGTCGGAGACGTCGACCGGGGTCGTCGCCGACGTGCGCGCGCTCGCGGAGGCGGCGAAGGCGGCAGGCGCGCTTGTCGTCGTGGACGCCGTCTCGAGCCTCGGCGCCCTGCCGTGCGAGACCGACGCCTGGGGCCTCGACGTCGTCGTCTCGGGCTCGCAGAAGGCGCTGATGGCGCCGCCCGGCCTCGGCCTCGCCGCCGTCTCCGAGGCAGCCTTCGCCGCGACCGGCTCCTCGCCGCGGTTCTACTTCGACTGGGAGCGGACGCGGCAGGCGCAGCTGAAGCTCGACGCGCCGTTCACGCCGCCGGTCTCGCTCGTCGCCGGGCTCGACGTCGCGCTCGGGCTGCTGCTCGACGAGGGGCTGGAGGCCGCGTTCGAGCGGCATGTCCGCCTCGGCCGGGCCGCGCGCGCCGGCGTCAAGGCGCTCGGGCTCGAGCTCTTCTCCCCGGACGAGGACCGAAGCGCCGTGGTGACGGCCGTGCGCGCCCCCTCGGGCGTCGACTCCGGCGACGTCGTGAGCGGCCTCCGCGACCGCTTCGGGATCACGATCGCGAACGGCCAGGGCGAGCTGAAGGGGAAGATCTTCCGCCTGGGCCACATCGGATGGTTCGACGTCTTCGACATCACGACGCAGGTCGCCGCCGTCGAGCTCGTGCTCGCGGATCTCGGCGCCGAGGTCGAGCGCGGCCTCGCGGTAACGGCTGCGCTCGAGGCGTTCGAGGCGCCCGAGCCCTCCCGCGCGTGACGCCTCGCGTCCTGGTGCGGGAGGAGATCGCCGAGGCCGGCGTCGAGCTGCTGCGCTCGCGCTTCGACGTGGACGTCGACGGCGAGAGCGCGCTGGACGAGATCATCGGCGGCTACGACGCGATCGTCGTCCGCTCCCAGACGAAGCTGAACGCCGACCTGATCGAGCGGGCAGAACGCCTGAAGGTGATCGGCCGCGCGGGCGTCGGAGTCGACAACGTCGACGTCGAGGCGGCCACGCGCCGCGGGATCGTCGTCGCCAACGCCCCGGAGTCGACGGTCGTCTCGGCGGCCGAGCATACGGTCGGGCTCCTCGTCGCGCTCGCCCGCAACATCCCGCAGGCGCACGCCGCGCTCAAGCAGGGCCGCTGGGAGCGCAGCTCGTGGGGCGGGATCGAGCTCGCGGGCAAGACGCTCGGGGTGCTCGGCTTTGGGCGGATCGGCCAGCAGGTCGCGCGCCGCGCCCTCGGGCTCGGAATGCGGGTCGTCGCCTACGACCCCTACGTCGCGGGCGAGCGCTTCCGCGAGCTCGGCGCCGAGCGTGCCGAGACGCCGGAGGACCTCTACGCGGTCTCGGAGTTCGTCACGCTGCACCTCCCGCTCACACCGGAGACCCGCGGCTCGGTGGGCGCGGCGGCCTTCGAGGTGATGCGCCCCGGCGTGCGGATCGTGAACGCCGCGCGCGGCGAGCTCCTCGACGAGGAGGCGCTGCTCGCCGCGCTCCGCTCCGGCCGCGTCGCCGGCGCCGCGCTCGACGTCTTCGCGGAGGAGCCGTACTCCGGCCCGCTCCTCGAGCTCGACACCGTGGTCGCCACCCCGCACCTCGCGGCATCGACCGGTGAGGCGCAGGACCGCGCCGGCCTGATCGTGGCGGAGCAGGTCGTCGCGGCGCTCGAGGGCGGGCTCGTCACGAACGCCGTCAACATCCCCGTCATCGGGGCCGACGACCTCCAGGTGCTCGGCCCGTACGTGCCGCTCGCGGCCCGGCTCGGGCGGATCGCGATGGAGCTCGCGGACGGGATTGCCGAGGAGATCACGATCACGGTCTACGGCGGTCTCGCGGAGTACGACTCCCGCCTGCTCACGGTGGCGGCGCTGAACGGCGCCTTCCAGGGACGCGCCGACCGGCCGGTGAACTACGTCAACGCGCCGCTGATCGCCGCGGAGCGCGGCATCGAGGTGCGCGAGCAGCGGTCGCGCTCGGCCCGCGACTACACGAACCTCGTCCGCGTCGAGCTGCGGAGCGGCAAGACGCGCGTCCGGGTCGCCGGCACCACGATCGGGAGCGACAACCGGCTCTGGCTCGTCAACATCCTCGGCTTCGAGCTCGAGCTGGAACTCGCCCCCCTCTTCGTGCTCTGCCGCTACGACGACGTGCCCGGCGTGATCGGCCGCGTCGGCACGAAGTTCGGCGAGGCCGGCATCAACATCGCCGGCATGACCGTCTCGCGCAGCCGGCGCGGCGGGAAGGCGCTGATGGTCCTCACAGTCGACTCGGCGCCGCCGGCGGAGCTCGTGGAGTGGCTGCGCGGCGAGGGCTTCGACGACGCCCGCGTGCTCGAGCTCGGGCCCCTGGCCTCCTAGGACTCGCTGGGCGCCGGCCCGCGCCGGGGGTCGAGCCGGACGACGATCCGCCGCACCGCGGACTGGACCTTGTCGACGATCCGGAAGCGCCGCGATCCGAGACCACGAGCTCGATGTCGTCGTGCTCGTGGCCCGGGGCGACGAGGAACGTCGTCGGCTCGGAGCGCACGTTCTCGTACTCCGCGAGGCTCACGGGGACCCGGTGCGTGCAGGTCGGGTCGGAGCACTCGCACACGAACTCGGTGCGCTCGGCGTCGAAGCGCTCCGCGGTCTCGGCTATTCGCTCGTTCACGTCCCGAAAGAGCGCCTCGGTCATGGCGCGGCGTTCGTTCTCGCTCACGGTCGTCTCCCTTCGACTGTGTCGTCTTCCGGGCGGAAAACGGACGACCGCCTCGACGGGTTTCGCGCGTTGTACGGTGCCGCCGTGGAGCGCTGGCCGGAACCCGTCGCGCGCGTCGCCGAGGTTCTGAGCCGTGCGGGCGTGGACGCTCGCGTCGAGGAGTTCCCCGAGGGCACGCCGACCGCGAGCGCCGCGGCCAAGGCGGTCGGCGCCGCCCGCGCGCAGATCGTCAAGTCCCTGCTCTTCGTCTGCGACGGCCGGCCCACGCTGGCGCTGATCCCGGGCGACCGGCGCGCCGACGAGACCAAGGTCGCCGCCGCCGTCGGCGCGCGCGGCGCCCGCGTCGCCCGGCCGGACGAGGTCGTGGCGGCGACCGGCTTCGACCCCGGCGGCGTGGCGCCGTTCCCGGCGCCGGGTGTCTCGCAGGTGCTGATGGCCCGGGAGCTGCTCGTCCACGACCGCGTCTGGATCGGCGCCGGCTCCGAGCGCCATATGGCCGGCCTGGCGCCGGCCGACCTGCTGCGCCTTTCCCAGGCCCGGACCGCGGATCTCAGCTAGCCGCACGGGTACGATTCCCGGCTCCAGCACCGCGACCCGAAGGGACGAGCCGCAGATGCGCGAGACCAAGAAGATCTGGATGAACGGAGAGCTGGTCGACTGGGGGAACGCAACCATCCACGTCGGCACGCACGCGCTGCACTACGGCTCGGGCGTCTTCGAGGGGATCCGCGCCTACGAGACCGAGCGCGGCACGTCCGTCTTCCGCCTCACCGACCATCTCGAGCGCCTGCAGCGCTCGGCCCAGCTCCTCTACATGGAGCTGCCGTACTCGGTCGAGGAGCTGCGGACGGCGACCTGGGACGTGGTCGGCGCCAATGAGCTGCCCTCCTGCTACCTGCGGCCGATCGCCTTCGTCGGCTACGGCGAGCTCGGCGTGTCGGCGGTCGGCAACCCGATCGACGTCGCGATCATGTCGTGGCCGTGGGGCGCCTATCTCGGCGAAGAGGGCCAGCGGAACGGGATCCGGGCCAAGGTCTCGAGCTGGCAGCGCGTCGGGGCGAACGTGATTCCGCACGTCGCGAAGGCGACCGGCGTCTACCTCAACTCGATGCTCGCGGTGGGGGAGGCGAACCGGGCCGGGTACGACGAGGCTATCCTCCTGACGCCGGACGGCTACGTCGCCGACGGCTCGGGCGAGAGCATCTTCCTCGTCCGCGACGGCGTCATCTACACCCCGGATCTCGCCGCCTCGATCCTCGTCGGCATCACGCGCGACTCGGTGATCCAGATCGCGCAGGACCTCGGCCACCGCGTCGTCGAGAAGCCGATCCTCCGCACCGACCTCTACCTCGCGGACGAGGTGTTCATGGTCGGGACGGCCGCCGAGGTGACGCCGATCCGCGAGGTCGACGACCAGGAGATCGGGCCGCCCGGCCCGGTGACGCTGGAGATCCAGGAGGCGTACCTCGACACGGTGCACGGGCGCAGCGACCGCTGGAGCCAGTGGCTCGAGTTCGCCCCCGCCGCGAACCACGCCGAACAGGCGTGAAGCAGGAGGTGCAGTCGGTCCCGCTCTCGGGGCCGTACCTCGGCGAGCGGGAGGAAGAGCTCGTCCTCGAGGTCTTGCGCTCGGGTCGGCTCTCGCTCGGCCCGACGACCGACCGCTTCGAGGAGCTGCTCGCGGAGCGGGTCGGCGCGCCCTATGCCGCGGCTGTCTCGTCCGGCACGACCGGGCTCCATCTGCTGTGCGTCGCCGCCGGCATCGG